>NZ_JSYE01000053.1:0-805 GCF_054824025.1 Microbacterium sp. HJ5 | reverse complement strand
CTGAAGTGGTTGTCGGTCATGACCCGTTCGATGCGGGTGATGCCGTGGACGGCGAAGTAGGCGGCCGCGCGACGCAGGAACGCCCCGCAGGTGGCGCCCTTCTCGTCGGGAAGGATCTCGGAATAGGCAAGCCGGGAGTGGTCGTCGACGAGTGAGTGGACGTAGTCGAACCCGATCCGGGCCTTCTTGCGAGCGGCGGTGTCGCCGGCGGACCTGCCGTGCGCACGCCATCCGCCGCCGTCGGGGATGCGGCCCAGCTTCTTCACGTCCATGTGCACCAGCTCACCCGGCCGGGCGCGTTCGTAACGAGTGGTGGTCTGCTTCGAGGCCCGGATCACGACACCGGTCAGCGGATCACACTCGGCTAACCGCGGCACCTGATGACGGGCGAGGATCGCCCCGACCGTTCGCGCAGGGAGCCCGAGAGCTGCGCCGATCCGGTCCTGCCCCTGCCGCATCGAGAACCGCAGCGCCAGCACCCGCGCCTCGACCTCGGGAGCCGTCCTTCGCGGCGATGACCGCGGACGCGAGGACCGATCCACCAGACCCGCCACCCCCTCCAGCTGGAAACGACCGATCCACCGGTGCGCGCATTGCCGCGACACCCCGAGCTCCTTGGCGACATGAGCAACGGGACGTCCGCTCATCACCCGCTCGACAAGCAACAACCTCCCGCGGACGTTCAACCGCGCATTAGCGTGAGACACGAGACCTCCTGGCCGTGAAGAACTAGACAGCTCCACTAAGCCAGGAGGTCTCCTCAACTCACAACAACGTCACCAACGTCCCTGCCAGGTACAGCTAG
>NZ_JSYE01000052.1:0-61935 GCF_054824025.1 Microbacterium sp. HJ5 | reverse complement strand
CGGGCGCGAAAGGCGCGGCATCCGCACCCCCGCCGTCGGCACCGCCGGTCTCGACGACGACCGGACCCGCGCTCATCGACTCCGCCGCCGTGCTGTCGCTGGCTGATGCCGACACCCTCCTCCCCGCCGAGTCGACGCTGATCCCGCGGGACGAGACGGCCGACGAGCTCGGCGCACCGGCATCCGATCCCGTGCTCGACGCGACGGTCGTGCGGCCCACGGAGCCGGCGGTGGTCCTCGGCGACCACGACGGTGCGACGATCTCGCTCGCCGAGGCCCGGGCCCTGCGCACGGGCGATTCGGCGCCGCCGCCCCTGGCTCCGCCGCGTCCGCCTGCCCCGGGGCGCATCCGGGTCTCGACGGGTCAGGTCATGACGCTCGACCGCACCGTGGTCATCGGGCGCCGGCCGCGGTCGACGCGCATGTCGGGGACGGACCTGCCGCACCTCGTCGCCGTCGACAGCCCCCAGCAGGACATCTCGCGCAGCCACGTCGAGCTGCGGGTCGAGGGCGACAGCATCCTGGCGACCGACCTGCACACCACCAACGGCACCACGCTGCTGCGACCAGGCGTCGACCCCGTGCGTCTGCACCCCGGTGAGGGAACGGTCGTCGTGCCGGGCGACGTCATCGATCTGGGCGACGGGATCACGGTCGCGATCGAGGAGCTCACGTGAGCTCCAGACGCGCGCCCATGGCGCCGCCCGACCTGCCCGGCTTCACGTACGTCGACGTGCTCGGATCGGGCGGCTTCGCCGACGTGTACCTGTACGAGCAGGCGCTGCCGCTTCGGCGGGTGGCGGTCAAGGTGCTGCTCACCGAGCGCATGTCGAGCGGCTCGGTGGCCGAGTTCACCGCCGAGGCGAACGTCATGGCGATGCTCTCGACGCATCCGGCGATCGTGACGATCTACCAGGCGGGCGTCGCGCGGGACGGCCGCCCGTACCTGGTGATGGAGTACTGCCCGAAGCCGAACCTGCAGGTGCGCTACCGTCGCGAGCCGTTCTCGATCGCCGAGTCGCTGCGCGTCGGGGTCCAGGTGGCCGCGGCCGTCGAGACCGCCCATCGCGCCGGTGTGCTGCACCGCGACATCAAGCCGGCCAACATCCTCGTCACCGAGTACAACCGGCCCGCGCTCACCGACTTCGGCATCGCGTCGACCACGAGCGCCGCCGCCGAATCGGCGGGCCTGTCGATCCCGTGGTCGCCGCCGGAGTCGTTCGCCGACGAGCCGCGCAGCGACCCGCGGTCCGATGTGTACGCCCTCGGCGCGACCGTCTACACGCTGCTGGCCGGCCGCTCGCCCTTCGAGCTCCCCGGTCAGCGCAACACCGCCGCCGACCTGATCCAGCGCATCGAGACCGCGCCGCTGCCGGGCCTCGGCCGTCCGGACGTGCCCGCTTCTCTCGAGCGCGCGCTCGCGCGGGCGATGGCCAAGGCGTCCCACGACCGCTACGAATCGGCGATCGCGTTCGCGCGTGCCCTCCAGAAGGTGCAGATCGAGCTCTCGCACTCGGTGACGCCGATCGACATCCTCGACGACGGGATCGCCGACGACAGGGTCGAGGACGAAGACGAAGGACTCACGCGCGTGCGCGGCGTCGTGAGCATCTCGCCGCAGACGACCCCGGCCGCCGGACGCACGCGGCCTTCGGCCGACACCACCCCGAGCGCACCACGCTCGCCCGCCGCGCCCGTCGTGCCGTCGGCGCCGCCGGTCTACGAGCCGGCCGATGCCGAGACCGTGATCCGGGGTGCCCTGCGGGGCGTCGCCGCCGCGGGTGAGACGCGCCGTCGCACGCCCGTCGAGCTCCCGCCCGCGGGCGACGCCACGGTCCTGCGCGCGCCGACCCCCGTCTCGGCCGAGCCCCCCAGCGGTCACCGGACCGCCCCGACCGTCCCGAATGTGCCCGCGGCCGCTCCGGTAGCACCGGCACCGGCCGGGGAACCGCGGACCACGCGCTCGCGCCGGGGCCTCTGGATCGGCGTCGGCACCGCGGCGCTGGTGACCGTCGCCGTCGTGGTCGGCGTCTCGCTGCCGGGCATGCTGGGCGGGCCCGCCACGCCGACGCCGGTCACCTCCTCCGACCCGCAGGATCCCGTCTCCTCGGTGGTGCCCGAACCCGAGCAGCTCGCCGGCACGGTGACGGCGGACGGCGTGGCGTTCACGTGGACGAACCCCGACCCGCGCGACGGCGACCGCTACCTCGTCGGCGTCGTCACCCGCCCCGACGAGGAGCCGCAGTTCGAGCCCGTCGAGGCGACCGAGGCGACGGTCGCCGCCGACCCGTCCGGCACGACCTGCGTCGAGGTGCTCCTCGTGCGCGAGAACGGGCAGTCTTCCGATCCCGTGAGGGGGTGCGCGCCGTGACCGCGACCGATGAGCTGACGATCGAGTTCGCCGGCGAGGCGTTCACCGTCGAGCCCGACGACGTCTTCACGGTCGGGCGAGAGGGCGATCTCGCGATCGACGACAACCTCTTCCTGCACCGCCACTTCCTGACCATCGAGAACATCGAGGGCCTGTGGCTGCTGTCCAACGTGGGCAGTCGCCTCGCGGCCACCGTCACCGACTCGGGCGGCCGCGTGCAGGCGTGGCTCGCGCCCGGAGCGCGCCTGCCGCTCGTCTTCGCCTCGACCGCGGTCATCTTCAGCGCAGGCCCGACGACGTACGAGCTCACCATCACCGTGTCCGAGCCCGCCTTCCGCGAGACGCAGTCGTTCGGCGACGACGACGGGCTCAGCACGATCGGCGACGTGCCGCTCACCCACAGTCAGCGCGTGATGATCCTCGCGCTCGCCGAGCCCGTGCTCCGCCGCGAGGGGACGGGCATGAGCGAGCTGCCGACCTCCGCGCAGGCGGCCGAGCGGCTCGGCTGGACGCTCACGCGCTTCAACCGCAAACTCGACAACGTGTGCGACAAGCTCGATCGCATCGGCGTGCCCGGGCTGCGGGGCGGCGCGCGCTCGTACGCGACGAACCGCCGCGTACGCCTCGTCGAGCACGCGATCGCGGCGCGGCTCGTCACGCGGGACGACCTCCCTCTGCTCGATCTCGAGCGCGAGTCCGCCGCCGACGACGACTGAGCCCGGTCAGCGCCCGGTGTCGTAGAGGTGGCGGCCGCCGTGGCTGATCACCTTCACGACCACGCCGCGGCGGTGCAGCTCCGCGACGGTGCGCGTCTCCTCGTCGATGTCGCGGCCGAGGGCATGCACGTTGCACACGACCAGGACGTCGCCGCGCACGAGCGTTCCGAAGAGGCGCACGAGGCGCTCCTCCCACGACTCGAGGGTCTCGGGCGCGGGGTGGCGGAAGCCCTCGATCGGCACGCCGAAGCGCGTGAGGTCGTTGCGCTGCTCGACGACGGACGGCATGTCGTCGCGGGCGATGACCAGGCCGACCAGCCGGGAACCCGCGGGGCGGGCGAGCCACCAGTCGCGGTCGCGCTGCAGCTCGGTGAAGCACTTGGGGCACTCGGCGGCGGTGTGCGGAAGGTGGACGGGGCTCGTCTGAGCCGATGCCGCGTCACCCTCTGTCGAGGTCCGCAGGGTCGCGGCATCCGTCGTCATCGGATCTGCCGTGTGGCCCCCACCATTCATGCCTTCGCTCCTTCGCCGAGCCCATTCTCTCCTGAAACGGGCCGCGCGGTGTCAGTCGTCGTCGCCGAGGCGCAGCTCGAGGCTCAGCTGATCGGCGTCGAGCTCGGCGAGCGCGTGACGCAGCGCGGCCGTGCTGAACTCGCCGCCGGAGGAGAGCTCGTTCAGGCGGCGCCGCATCGCCTCGATGAGCATAAGACGCAGCTCGAGCAGATCGCGCGCGGCTGCGGTGGCCTCGTCGTCGGGCGGGTCGTACATGCGCGAGCCCACCTTCTCGAGGAGCTCCTGCGGAAAGGGCCGCCCGTCGCGGCGGCGCAGCTTCGCGTCGCCGATCAACGCCACCGCGGCGGTGCGCAGCTCATCGTCGAGCTCCGACTGCTCCGCGCGGTCGAGCCGGCCGTCCCCCGGGTCGCCCAGGCGCAGCATCCGCACCAGCCACGGCAGCGTGAAGCCTTGGAGCATGAGACTCCCGACCGCGACGGCGAAGGCGATGAAGATCAGCAGCTCGCGCTCCGGAGTGTCGCGCGGCAGCGTCTGCGCCGCGGCGAGCGTCACCACGCCGCGCATGCCCGCCCACACGATGATCGCCCCGTGCTTCCAGCCCAGCGGGGAGGCCTGGTAGTAGTTCAGGTCGCTGAGGCCGCGCGATACCCGCGAGCGCATCGAGGCGAGTCGTCGCTGCGTGCGCGGATCGTCGGGCGACGGGGCCGGGCGCGATCGGCGGCCGCGGCCGCGTGGACGACGCTCGAGCGGCGCAGTGCCGGCGGCGATCTCGTCGATGCGCTCGCCGATCTGCTCGAGCCGCTTGCGCTGCTTGCCGCGCGCACGACGGCTCTGCAGCCACACCAGCATGGCGACGTAGGCACCGCGCGCGAGGAGGATGATGGCCAGCGCGGCGAACGCGATGCCGATCCCCGTACCGAGGCCGTTGTGCTGCTCGATGTTCGCCTCGACGATCTGCTTGAGCTCGAGGCCCATGAGGAGGAAGACGGCGCCCTCGAGCATCAGCTCGATCGTGCGCCAGTTGTGCTCGTCCGACATCCGCTGCCCGGGGGTGAACCAGCGCGCGGAGCCCTGTCCGGTGACGATGCCGGCCACGACCGCGGCCACGAGGCCGGACCCACCGAGCTCCTCCGTCGGCAGGTAGGCGACGAACGGGATGACGAAGCCGATCGCGGTGTTCGCGGCCGAGTGGCCGATGAGCGCGCGCAGGCGCAGGTTCAGCCAGCCGACGAGCGCGCCCACCACCACCGCGACGAGCACGCCCCACGCGAACGCAGGGAGGAAGCCCACGCCCACTCCGTCCTCGGCCGCCGCGCCGGAGCTCGCCATGGCCGCCGCCGCGACCATCGTGCGCAGCAGCACGAGGGCGGTGGCGTCGTTGAGCAGGCTCTCGCCCTCGAGCATCGTGACGACGCGGCCCGAGACTCCCACCCGCTTCACGATCGACGTCGCCACCGCGTCGGTCGGGCTGAGGATCGCACCGAGGGCCACGGCGAGCGCCGGATTCAGGCCGGGGATGACGAGGGTGAAGAAGATCCCGAGCACGATCGAGCTGATGATGACGAGCAGGAACGACAGACCGGCGATCGGGCCGAAGTCCCTCCGGAACTCGATCGCGGGCAGCGCGACGGCCGCCGAGTAGAGCAAGGGCGGCAGCACGCCCACGAGGATCCACTCCGGATCGATCTCGGGCACGTCGACGAACGGCAGCAGACCCACACCCACGCCGATGAGCACCAGCACGAGCGGACCGGCGATGTTGAGTTTCGGCGCGATCGCCGTCGCCAGCGCGATCACGACGATCGCGACGATGACGAGGACGAGCGGCTCCACGGCGCCTACAGCACTCCGAGCGCCGCCACCGCGTCGCGCTCCGCCGCGAGTTCGTCGACGGATGCCTCGAACCGCGCGCGCGAGCGGGCGTCGAGCTCCAGCCCTTCGACGATCCGGTAGCCCTCGCCGTCCGACGTGACGGGGAACGAGCAGACGAGACCCTCCGGCACGCCGTACTCGCCGCGCGACACGACCGCGGCCGACGTCGTCGCGCCGCCGGTGCCGAGCTGCTCGTCGCGGACGTGCTCGATGGCGGCATTGGCCGCGGAGGCCACCGAGGACGATCCCCGCACCTCGATGATCTCGGCGCCCCGCTTCGCGACCCGCGGGATGAAGACGTCGTCCAGCCAGGCGAGCGCCGCCTCACGGCCGCCGAGCCTCTCGGCGAGGGCGTCGGGCACCGGCATCCCGTCGACCGTCGCGTGAGCGACATCCGGGAACTGCGTCGCGGAGTGGTTGCCCCAGATGGCGACGCCGCGCAGCGCGCCGGGAAGCACGCCCAGCGTCACGGCGAGCTGACCCACGGCGCGGTTGTGGTCGAGTCGCGTGAGGGCCGAGAAGCGGTCGGCGGGCACGCCCGGCACAGCGGCCGCGGCGGCGATGAGCGCGTTCGTGTTGGCGGGGTTGCCCACCACGACCGCCCGCACGTCGTCGTCGGCGACCTCGCCGATCGCCGCGCCCTGCGGGCCGAAGATGCCGGCGTTCGCGGCGAGCAGGTCGGCACGCTCCATGCCTGGACCGCGCGGGCGGGCACCGACGAGCAGGGCGATGGCGCACCCGTCGAACGCCACCCGCGGGTCGTCGCTGAGCTCGACGTCGTGCAGCAGCGGGAACGCGCAGTCCTGCAGCTCGAGGGCCGCGCCCTCGGCGGCGCGCATGCCCTGCGGGATCTCGAGCAGTCGCAGCCTCACCGGGCGGTCGGGTCCGAGCATGTCGCCCGCGGCGATGCGGAACAGAAGGGCGTAGCCGATCTGTCCGCCGGCGCCGGTGATGGTCACGGTGACGGGTGCGCTGGCCATGCCCCGAGCCTATTGCGGTGTCAAGGCTCCTCGCCGGGAAAGCATGCCCGGGGTACCGTGTGCCCATGACGTTCAACGACAACGCCAGCGTCGGGCGCAGCACCGCGCGGCGTCGCGGCGGCGGCGCGGCGATCGCCGGAGGCGGCATCGCGGGCATCGGCGCGATCGCGGTGCTGCTCTTCCAGCTGTTCACCGGCACCGACCTGTCGGGTCTCCTGGGCGGCGGCGGTGGCGCCGTCGGCGGCGGCGAGGAGACCGAGGTCGCCCAATGCGAGACCGGTGCCGATGCGAACCAGCGCGACGACTGCCGGCTCGCGGCCGGCCAGCTCGCCCTGGACCAGTACTGGGGCGAGACGCTCGAGGGGTACACGCCGCCGCAGCTCATCATCGTCGACGGCGCGACGGGCACCCAGTGCGGCACCGCGTCGAACCAGACGGGGCCGTTCTACTGCCCGCCCGAGCAGACGGTCTACGTCGACCCCACGTTCTTCGGACTGCTGCGTCAGCAGTTCGACGCGACGGCCGGGCCGCTCGCGCAGCTGTACGTACTGGCGCACGAGTACGGCCACCACGTCCAGAACATCACCGGCATCATGGCCGACCATCCCGACCGGGGCACGGGGCCCGACAGCGACGCGGTGCGCCTCGAGCTGCAGGCCGACTGCTTCGCCGGGGCGTGGGTCGGCAACATGACCGAGCAGGAGGACGAGAACGGCGTGCCCTTCCTGGAGGCGCCGACGCAGCAGCAGATCGCCGACGCGATCAACGCCGCGCAGTCCGTCGGCGACGACCACATCCAGCAGGAGTCCGGAGGCGTGGTCAACCCGGAGAGCTTCACCCACGGTTCGAGCGAGCAGCGTCAGCGCTGGTTCGAGACCGGGTACCGGAGCGGCCCGGAGGCCTGCGAGACCTTCGGCATCCCGGGGGGAAGCCTATGAACGATCACCTCGACGACATCCTCTATCCGCCCATCGAGCCGTACGAGACCGGCGAGCTCATCGTGGGCGACGGCAACCGGGTCTACTGGGAGCAGAGCGGCAACCCCGAGGGCAAGCCGGTCGTGTTCCTGCACGGCGGACCCGGTGCCGGCACGTCGTCGTGGCATCGGCGCTTCTTCGATCCGGAGCGCTACCGCATCGTCCTGTTCGACCAGCGCGGCTGCGGGCGGTCCACGCCCCATGCGAGCGAGCCCGCAGCCGACCTGCGCCACAACACCACGTGGCACCTCGTCGCCGACATCGAGCTCCTGCGCCGCAACCTCGGCATCGCCGAGTGGCAGGTGTTCGGCGGCTCGTGGGGCAGCGCGCTCGCCCTCGCCTACGCGCAGGCCCACCCGGAGTCCGTGTCCGAGCTCGTGCTGCGCGGCATCTTCACGCTGCGTCGCCACGAGCTCGAGTGGTTCTACGAGGGCGGGGCGTCGGCGCTCTTCCCTGACCTGTGGGAGGACTTCATCTCCCCCATCCCGGTGCTCGAGCGCTCCCGCATGATCGAGGCGTACCACCGGCGACTGTTCGATCCCGACCCCGCCGTGCACACGCCGGCCGGTGTCGCGTGGTCGCGGTGGGAGGCCTCGACCCTCACCCTCCTCCCCGACCCGTCGCTCGTCGACGACATGACCGAGCCGGCGGCGGCGACCGCGTTCGCGCGCATCGAGAACCACTACTTCATGCACGGCGGCTGGTTCGAGGACGGGCAGCTCATCGCGGGGGTCGAAGCGATCCGCGGCATCCCGTCGGTCATCGTTCAGGGACGCTACGACGTCTGCACACCGCCGATGACGGCCTGGGATCTGCATCGCGCGTGGCCCGAGGCCGAGTTCGTGATGGTTCCGGATGCCTCGCACTCGGCATCCGAGCCGGGCATCGCCGCCGCGCTCCGCGCCGCGACCGACCGGTTCGCCGGGGTTGCGGGCGGCACGGGCGGTGAGGGCGAGGAGGGCGGCGAGGAGTCCGCGCCGTTCGAGCCGCTCGAAGGTCCCGACATCGAGGTCTCCGACAACCAGGCGCCGCCGGCCGGGGCCGAGGCCGAGGCACGCGACGACGACACCGGCGAGGCGGTCGCCCAGGAAGCGCACCCGCACCACTGATAGGCTGGGTGCACTTGCAGCGCACCATCGCGCTTCTTGCGTCGTAGAACGCTTCCCTCGCCGCCGTCTCCCGGGCCCGCCCCGCAGACGCCGTCGGCTGAAAACTTTCGTACGGCGACCCGTGGGCGAGATTCGCCACCGGCCACCGACCAGGGTGCGTGCGCGCGCCCGGAGAACCTCTCGATGACTGACGTCACCTTCAGCACGCTCGGCGTGCCCCAGCCCCTCGTCGCCGCGCTCGCGGCCCAGGGCAAGACCACCGCGTTCCCGATCCAGGTCGACACGCTCCCCGACACCCTCGCCGGCCGCGACGTGCTGGGCCGCGGCAAGACCGGTTCGGGCAAGACGCTCGCCTTCTCGATCCCGATGGCCGCGCGCCTCGGCGGTGCGCTCGCCGGCGGCTCGCGCCGCAAGGGCCGCCCGCTCGGCCTCGTGCTCGCGCCGACCCGCGAGCTGGCCACCCAGATCGACGCCGTGCTCGCGCCGCTGGCCGCGGCCTACGGCCTCACGACCACCACGATCTTCGGCGGGGTCAACCAGAACCGCCAGGTGCAGGCGCTCAACGCGGGCGTCGACATCATCGTCGCGTGCCCCGGCCGCCTGGAAGACCTGATGAAGCAGGGCTACGCCCACCTCGACGCGATCGAGATCACGGTCATCGACGAGGCCGACCACATGGCCGACCTCGGCTTCCTGCCGGTCGTCACGCGCATCCTGAACGCGACGCCCTCGAGCGGCCAGCGCCTGCTCTTCAGCGCGACGCTCGACAACGGCGTGGACAAGCTCGTGAACCGCTTCCTGCAGAACGAGATCCTGCACTCGGTCGACGAGGCCCACTCGCCCGTCGCCGCGATGACACACCACGTGTTCACGATGACCGACACCGACGCGAAGAAGGACGTCGTCACCGCGCTCGCGTCGGGCATGGGTCGCCGCATCCTGTTCATGCGCACCAAGCACCACGCGAAGAAGCTCGCCAAGCAGCTCACGTCGCAGGGCATCCCCGCCGTCGACCTGCACGGCAACCTGTCGCAGCCGCAGCGCGACCGCAACCTCGCCGCGTTCTCGGCCGGCACCGCCAAGGTGCTCGTCGCGACCGACGTCGCCGCCCGCGGCGTGCACGTCGACGACGTCGAGCTCGTGATCCACGTCGATCCCCCCATGGAGCACAAGGCGTACCTGCACCGTTCGGGCCGTACGGCCCGCGCGGGGGCGGAGGGTGCCGTGGTCACGCTCGTGCTCCCGGGTCAGGAGAAGGACGTCGCGCAGCTCCTGCGAAAGGCCGCCATCTCGGTCGCGCCGACCAAGGTGACGAAGGACTCGGCCGAGGTGGCCGCGCTCGTCGGCGAGGTCGCGCCGTACGTCAAGCCCGAGCCGGTGCAGCAGCCGGTGCGCGGCGGCAAGAGCCAGGGCGCGAACGCCCAGCGCAAGCGCGAGGCGCGCGAGCAGGGCGCGGGCGGCTCCGGTCGCGGCGGTCGTCGTGGAGCGGATGCCTCGTCCTCCGCCCGCGGTCAGGGCGGCGCCGGTCGCGGTCAGGGAGCGGAGCCGGGTCGGGGCGGTTCGGGTCGCGGGCAGGGCGGTCGTGGTCAGGGCGGTTCCGGTCAGGGCGCGTCCGGTCGCGGTCGCGCGCAGAGCTCCGACCGGGCGCACAGCTCCGACCGGGCGCAGTCCGGCCACCAGCGCTCCGACCAGAGCGCCGGCCACACGCGCTCGGCGCAGCCGCAGGGCAACCCGCGCACGCCGGGTCGTCGCGCGTCGAGCGCGGGCACCGGCACCGGAAAGCTCATGGTCGGCTCGGTCGTCCGTCAGAACGGCCGTCGCACCGGCCGCTGACCCCAGCCCTTCCCACCTTTGGAGACGCCCTCGTCCGCTCCGCGGTCGGGGGCGTCTCCGCTTCCCCCCGCCACTCGACGCCCGGGGTTGCCGGGCCGCGCGCCCCGCAGCGCTCGGACCCCAGGATGGCCGGTCAGCAGGCCCGGATGAGGTCGGCGGCGACCTCGCCGATGACGATCGCCGGCGCGTTCGTGTGGCCGCGGATCACCGTGGGCATGACGGATGCATCGGCCACGCGCAGCCCCTGAACCCCGCGCACCTTCAGGTCGGGGTCGACGACGGACGAGGCATCCGCTCCCATCCGCGCCGTGCCGACGGGGTGGTACAGCGTGTGGGAGTAGCGGCGCAGGGACAGCTCCGCCCGCTCGGCGGGGGTCAGGGCCTCGCCTCCCTCGGGCTGGATCCAGCCGCCCGTCGTCACCGCGCCGAGGGCCCGGGTCGCGATCAGGCGCTCGCACTCGGCGAGCCCGGCGAGCATGGTCGCCTCGTCGATCCCGTCGGCGTCGGTGAGGTAGCCCGGGTCGATGACGGCCTTGTCGGCGGGGTCGGCGGACGCCAGGCGGATCGTGCCGCGGCTCTTCGGCCGGAGCAGGATCGCGCCCACCGTGATGCCCTCGGCGGGAGTCGGGACGAGCCCTTCGCCGACGTACGGCACCGGGGCGAAGATGATCTCGATGTCGGGGAGGTCGCCCGGAACCCCCGCCCGCTCGGCGACGTCGGTGCGCACGAAGCCGCACGCCTCGCCGACGTTCGAGGACAGCATCCCGCGCCGCGACGACAGGTAGCGGGCGAGTTCGGCCACGCGCTCGGCGCCGAACAGGGTGCCGCTGTGCGCCTCCGGTGCGAGTCCGGCGACGAGGTGATCCTGCAGGTTCGCGCCGACCT
The DNA here is from genome assembly GCF_054824025.1 of Microbacterium sp. HJ5. Lineage (NCBI taxonomy): Bacteria > Bacillati > Actinomycetota > Actinomycetes > Micrococcales > Microbacteriaceae > Microbacterium > Microbacterium sp. HJ5. The sequence continues at coordinate 50,679 of NZ_JSYE01000052.1, read as the reverse complement.
CGGGGGAGTCCACGAGCACCGGGATGCCGTGCTCGGCGAGGTGCTCGGCCGGCCCGATGCCGCTGAGCATGAGCAGTTGCGGAGTGTTGACCGCGCCGCCCGACAGGATCACCTCGCCGTGCGCTCGCGCGTGGCGCGTCACCCCGCCGATCTCGACGTAGACCCCGGTGGCGCGGAGGTCGCCCGCACGCTCGAACGTGACCCGGCGCACGAGCGCGCCCGTCACGACGCGCAGGTTGCGGCGCCGCTTCGCCGGACGCAGGTAGGCGTCGGCGGTCGACGCCCTGCCGCCGCGTCGCTGCGACACCATGGTCTGGCTGAAGCCCTGCCCTTCCGGGAGGTTGGGCTCGGTGAGCGGATGCCCCAGCTCGCGCGCCGCGTCGAGGAACGCCGCCGTGTGCGACCTCGGGTCGCGCTGGCGCTCGATCGACTGCGCGCCGTCCGAGCCCTGGGTCTCGTGCGCGACCTGCTCCGTGCGCTCGACCCTGCGGAAGTAGGGGACCAGGGCGCTCCACGACCACGTCGGGCCCGCGGCATCCGCCCACTCGTCGTAGTCGGCCGCGAAGCCTCGCACCCACATCATCGCGTTCAGTGACGAGGAGCCGCCGAGGGTCTTGCCGCGCGGCCAGTACACCGTGCGGCCCTCGAGCCGGTGCTGCGGGACCGTGTCGTAGTTCCAGTCGTACGGCCCGCGGAAGAGCTTCGAGAACGCGGCCGGCACGTGCAGCTCGAGCGCCTTGTCGGCGGCGCCGGCCTCGAGCAGCAGCACCGTGACCGACGGATCCTCGCTGAGCCGGGCGGCGAGCGCCGCACCGGCGGAACCCGCGCCGACGACGATGTAGTCGGCCTGCAGATCGTTCGCTCCCCGCCCGCGTCCTCGCCCCCGCGTCATGCGCGGAAGGCCTTGACCAGCGTTCCGGCGAGCCGGGCGTAGTCGCCGTCGATCCGGAATCGCGTGAAGCCCTCGCTGACGGCCGCCCCCGTGCGCGACGTCACGAACCACGGCGGCTTGGGCAGCACCGAGAACGCGCGGCCCTTCGAGGCGCCGAGCGAGCGGGGAGCGGTCGACCGCGGGAACGGGCGGAACGGCCCCCGGGTGACGGCGCGCTCGATGCGGTCGAGCAGCAGGGCGTTGTGCACGACGCCGATGCCGCTCTGGACGTCCTGCAGGGTCGCGCCCGGGAAGCCGCCCCACGGCAGGGTCGGGGTGAGGAAGCCGAACGCCGTCCACGAGTTGATCGACACCGTGCCGTAGCGCAGGTCGGCCATCGCGCGCTCGAAGCCGTCGCCGAGCGCGGCCTGCGTGACGGGGTCGATGAGCACGTTCGCGCCGAGCGTGCCGACGAGCCGGTCGTTCGCGTGGGCGACCGCGCGGTCGAGGAACTCCTGACCGTTGCCGCGCAGCGAGACCACGCCGAGCACGGGCGCGAAGTACTCCGTCGTCTCGACGGCGGCGGAGCCGGCGTCGTCGCCGGGACCGATCTCGACGAGCGCCCGCGTGCCGTCGCCGCACCACGAGGCGTCGGGATAGTCGGATGCCGCGCCCGCGAGCTTCGCGTCGGAGCGCGGGTACCAGACGGGCCGGGCCGGTGCGGCGTCGAGAGCGGCCCGGAGGGCGTCGAGGAATGCCTCGCGCTGGGGCCACTCGGCACTGAGCAGCACGACCTGCCCGGCGATGCAGTTGTGGCCGGAGTTGTAAAGGCGCATCGTCGCGACGTGCTCGGCCTGGAACACCAGGTCGGCCTCGCTCCACTCGCCCGGCACGACGATGATGGGCGAGACGCCGCCGAGCTCGGCCGTGATGGGCTTCTTGAGCTTGGGGCGGTCCTCCCGTCTGCGGCGCGCGGTGGCGGCCGCCCCGGCACCCGTCGGCGAACCCCACACGATCGCGTCGAACGTCGGCGCGGCTCCGGTGATGTGCACATGGGCGATCCCGCGGTGATCGGCGAGGTAGCCGCCCACGTCGCCACCGCCCCGGACGATCCGCAGGAAGCCGGGCTCGATGAGGGGGGCGAGCGCGCGCTCGAAGACCGGGACGAGGGCGTCCTGGGTCGGATTGACCTTCAGGATCGCGACGCGGTTGTGCGCCATGAGCTCGTACACGACGTCGAGCACGGGGATCGAGGTGACGTTGCCGGCGCCCAGCACGAGACCGACGCCTCCGGACGCCGTGGGCGTGAGCTGCGCCAGCCCGGCGCCGCGACGGGCCTCGGCCTCGGTGACCCCGGGCTCGAACCACACCTCGCCGGTGTAGCCCGACAGCAGCATGCCGTCGATCGCGCTGAGCGGGAAGACGTGCGCGCGCACGCGGCCGCCGGGGGCGGCATCCGTCTTCACTCCGCGCAGCGGGCTCTCGCCCTTGGCGAGCGCCGAGAGGGTCGAGCGGTAGGCGTCGAGGGCGACGAGGGTCGCGTACGGTCCGGAGAGCCATTCCTCGCCACGGAGCGGATGCCCCGCCTCGAGGCCCTTCGACGTGGCGGCAACGTCGGCCCATTCCTCGGCCACGGCGGCGACCGCATCGCGGACGCGTCCGAGCAGCCGCGAGCGCTGGTCGAGCGTGAGGTGGCTCCATGTGCGGGCCCCGGTGGCGAGCTCGGCGATCGCGGCGTCGAGGGGCGCGGCGACCTCGTCCGCCAGGGCGGGTGCCTTCGCGCGGGCAGGGGCGGCGGTTGCCGGGGCGGCCTTGGGCACGGGCGCTCTCCTTCGGGCGGGGGTCTCAGTCTACGTCGCGGCCGTTGGCACGCGATCTCAGGATGCCTGCGACTCGATGTCGCCGCGACGGAGCGGGTAGCGCGCGAGCGTGAGCAGGCTGAGAGCGATGAGCACGGCCGGTGCGAGGCTGAAGCTGACGACGATGCCCGTGATCGCGGCATCCGGCTGCGCCACCGTCTCGCCCGCCGTCGACGAGACGTACCCCGTCACCGCGAGGATCACCGACAGCACTGTCGCGCCCAGGGCGAACCCGACGGTCTCGCCCGCGGTCCACACGCCGCTGAACGACCCGGCGCGACCGGGGCCGTTCGTGCGCTCATCGTGCGAGATCACGTCGGGCAGCATCGCCATCGGCAGGGACTGCATGCCCGCGTAGGCGATGCCGGCGATGCCGACGGGCACGTAGATCCAGTCGCCCGGCATCCACAGAACGCCGACGATCGACAGCGCCGCCGCTGCGAAGACCGTGCTCGCGATCGCGAACGTGCGCTCCTTGCCGATGCGCCGGGCGACGACGCCCCACGCCGGGGCCGCGACGAGCGCGGGTGCGATGAGCGCGATGAACAGCAGCTCGATGGCGGCCTCGGAGCGCAGCACCCACGTCGCGACGTACTGCGCGCCGGCCAGCATCAGCCCCGTCGCCAGGGCCTGCAGCACGAAGGTCGACAGGAGCGCGCGGAACGGACCGCTGCGGCGGAGCGCCCGGATGCCGTCGGCGTAATGCTCGCGCATGCTCGTGCGGGCCGCGGCGGCGGGTGCGGCGGCGTCGCCGGGCAGCGGGGCGGCGCCCGGTGCCGGCAGCGCGCGCCGCGCGACGGTCGTGGCGACGAGCATGCCGAGGCCGATCACCACGCCGGCGACGACACCCATCACGAGGTAGCCGGTGACGGGGTCATCGGCCACGCGCCGCAGCGCCGGACCGCCGGCCCCGAACAGCAGGATGGCGAGGGTGAGCACCACGACGCGCCACGTCAGCAGTCGCGTGCGCTCGTCGTAGCGCGGCGTCAGCTCGGCGGGGAGCGCGATGTACGGCACCTGGAACAGGCTGAACGCGGTCGCCGTCAGCGTGAACGCCAGGAAGACCCAGATCGCGGCGGCCACCGGGCCGAGCGCGGGCGGCACGGCGAACGTGAGGGCGAAGAGCACCGGGATGCTGCACGCCCCGACGATCATGAGGCGCCGGCGCGTGCCGTGACGGGCGAGGTCGCGGTCGGTGAGAGCGCCGATGACCGGGTCGATCACGACGTCCCATACCTTGGCGAGAGTGATGACGAGGCCCGCTGCGAGCGCCGCGACGCCGAGCGAATCGGTGAGGTAGTAGGTGAGCACGAGGCCCGGCAGCGTGGCGAAGCCGCCGGTGCCGAGCGAGCCGGTGGCGTAGCGGGCGATGGTGCCGCGCGAGAGGCGGGTGCGCGCAGGAGCGGATGCCGCGGCCGCGCCGGCGTCGGGAGCGTCGGTGCTCATCGCGCCAGTGTAGGGCCGGGGCCTGCCGCGAGCGGGGCGGTTGTGGACAGACTCAGCCGAGATCCGCGACGGCGTCGCGCACCGCCCGCAGTCCCGTCAGCGTCTCGGCGAAGCTCGTCGACAGCGGCGACAGCCCGATGCGCAGTCCGTCGGGGTCGCGGTAGTCGGGGATCACGTCCTCGGTCCACAGCCGCGCCGTGACCGCGCGCATCGCGGGGTGCGACAGGGTCACATGGCCCCCGCGGTCCGCGGCATCCCTCGGCGACGCGACCGCCACGCCGAGAGGCGTGAGCACCGCATCGGCGACGCGCACGGCGAAGTCGGTGAGCGCGACAGACTTGTCGCGGATCGCCTCGATCCCGGCCTCCTCGATGAGCGCCAGCGTGTCCTGCATCGCGAGCATGCCGACGATCGGCGGCGTGCCCGACAGAAACCGCCGCATGCCTTCGGCGGGGCGGTAGTCAGGGCCCATCGCGAAGACGTCGGCGGTGCCCATCCAGCCCTGGATCGGCTGCGCGAGCGCCTCCTGGTGGCGCGCGGCGACGTACGCGAACGCGGGCGAGCCCGGTCCGCCGTTGAGGTACTTGTAGGTGCAGCCCACGGCGAGGTCGAAGCCCCACTCGTCCGCGCGCACCGGCACCGACCCTGCCGAGTGGCACAGGTCCCACACCACGAGCGCGCCGGCGTCGTGCGCGATCGCGGTGAAGGCCGCGGCATCCGCCAGATACCCCGAGCGGTAGGCGACGTGACTCAGCAGCACCACCGCCGTCGACGGCCCGACCGCCGCGCGCAGGGCGTCGGCGGTCACGCCGGTCGAGAGGTCGACGTCGATCCAGCGCACGCGGCCGCCGCGCTCGCGCGCGATGCCGTCGACGAGGTAGCGGTCGGTCGGGAAGTTGTCGCGGTCGACGACGATCTCGACGCGCGCCGGATCGGCGGCGTGCTGCGCGTCGAACGCGGCCCGCACGAGCTTGTAGAGGAGGACCGTCGTCGAGTCGCCGACGACCGTCTGCCCGGGCGCCGCGCCGATGACCGACCGTCCGATCGCGTCGCCGATGTCGAAGGGCAGCCGCATCCACGACTCGTCCCATCCGCGGATGAGCCGCCCGCCCCACTCGTCGCGGGCGAACGCGGCGAGCCGCTCGACGCTCGCACGCGGCGGACGGCCGAGCGAGTTGCCGTCGAAGTAGACGAGCGAGGTGGCGGCGCCGACGAACGCGTCGCGGTACGCCCGCAGCGGGTCGGCCGCATCGAGGGCGGATGCCTCGCCCGCGAGCTCGTCGATCGTCGCGGCCGCGGGGTCAGTGGTCGTCATGGATGAGCTCCTCGGACGGGACGACGGTCGCGCGCCCCAGCCACTCGGCGACGTCGTCGAGCGCAGCGGGCGGCGGACCGGGGACGAACGTCGAGACGCCGGCGGCAGCCGCCGCCGGCCACGGGTCGCACAGCGCGCGGACGAGTGCCTCGCCGCGGACGCCCGCGCGATCCAGCGCGCGCAGCTCGTCGACGAGCACACCGACCCGGCGGTCGCCGTTGCCCAGGTCGGTGCCATAGAGCACGGTGCCCCCGGCCGCGACGAAGGCCTCGAGGTTCGCGAGCGCGTTCGCCGTGGCTGCCCGGTCGCCCTGATGGATCCCGAGCGTGGAGATCCACGTCTGCCCGGCCGCCGCGGCGCGGCCGATCAGATCGTCGTCGAGCGCCTCGGTGAAGGGCGTGTGCGCGAGCGCGTCGACGCCCGCGTCGAGCGCGAGGCGCGTCATCCGCTCGCCTTCGACGTGGGCGACGACGGGGAGTCCGTGCCCGCGTGCGGCCGAGACGATCGCGTCGAGCATCGCCGGGTCGAAGACCGGCCCGGCGGCCGCGTTGAGCGCGACCTTGATGACGGATGCCCCGAACGACGCCTGTTCGCCGACCGCGGTCGCCGCGCCTCCGGGAACACCGGGGTGATCCGACGGATCCGTCGCGATGCGCACGATCTCGTCGGGGGCCCACGGCCGGCCCGAGGGGTAGCCGCCCGGAGCCGTGAGGAAGGCTCCTGCGTAGGACACGCGGGGCATGCCGTCGACAGGGCGCCGCGCGAGCCCGACCGGATCGCCGCCGAGATCGACGACGCCCGCGATGCCGCCGCCGGGCAGCGCACGCTCGTCGATCAGGTGCAGATGCACGTGGTGGTCGATGAGCGGCGGAAGCGTGACGCCGCTCTCTCCGGAGATCGCCCGGCGGCTCGGGGCGGCCGAGGCACCGAGCAGCGCCCTCAGGGCGAACGGGTCGGCGTGCACGTCAGCGGCCGATCTCGGTGCGCACGGCGAACAGCTCGGGGAAGAACGTCAGCTGCAGCGCTCGCTGCAGGAACGGCACGCCGCTCGAGCCGCCGGTGCCGGTCTTGAAGCCGATGATCCGCTCGACCGTCTTGAGATGCCGGAACCGCCACAGCTGGAAGTTGTCCTCCAGGTCGACGAGCTCTTCGCACGTCTCGTAGGCCGCCCAGTGCGCCTGCGGGTCGGCGTAGATGTCGGCGAACAGCGGCACGAGCTCGGGTGTGAAGGTCCACGCCTTCGTGACGTCGCGCTCGAGGATCTCGGCCGGGATCGGGTAGCCGGACCGCGCGAGCATCCCGAGGAATTCGTCGTAGAGGCTCGGCGCCTCGAGCGCCGCCCGCACCAGCTCGTGCGCGGCGGGCTCGGCCCCGAACACCCGCAGCATGGCCGCGTTCTTGTTGCCGAGCGTGAACTCGACCGCGCGGTACTGCGCCGACTGGAAGCCCGACGCGTTGCCGAGCACCCCGCGGAACTGCGCGTATTCGGCCGGCGTCAGCGTCGCGAGCACCGACCACTGCTCGGTGAGCGTCTTCTGGATGTGCTTGACGCGCGCGATGCACTTGAGGGCCGGGGCGAGCTGGTCGTCGCGCAGCAGCCGGCACGCCGCGCCCAGCTCGTGGAGCACGAGCTTCAGCCACAGCTCCGTGGTCTGGTGCTGGATGATGAACAGCAGCTCGTCGTGGTGCTCGGGGTCGCTCAGCGGCCGCTGCGCGGCCAGCAGGGTGCCGAGGTCGAGGTACCCGCCGTAGCTCATCCGATCGGCGAAGTCGGTGACGACCGTGCCCTCGATCGCCCGGGTGTTGCGTTCGACGCCTTCGCTCACGGGATCAGCCTAACGAGGGCGGATGCCGCTTCGTCAGGGGCTGTGGAGCCGGGCGGGCCGCTCGCCTCAGATGAGCGCGAGCTCGCGGAGCTTGGCCTCGACGTCGGCGTTCGTCGGCTCGACGTGGTGCGAGGAATCCGGGTACACCACGACGGGGATGTTGGTGCGACCCGAGATCTCGCGGGCCACGTCGGCGGCGGCGGGGTCGGCCACGAGATCCACGTAGGTGTACTGGATGCCCAGCGAATCGAGCTGGCGCTTGGTGCGGACGCAGTCGCGGCACCAGTCGGCGCCGAACATCGTGATCGTCGAGGGGGAGGAGGTCATGACCTCCATTCTCCCGGATGCATCCTGGACGAGGGCCGGACGCGGTCCGCCATCCCCGCTCACCGGTCCGAGTTCGCCCACGCGACGCGGCGTGCGACGATGGGACGCAGTGCAGCTGTCCATCATCGTCCCCACGTTCAACGAGGCTCCCAACGTCGCGGAGCTCGTCCGTCGCGTCACGGCCGCGGTCGCGGGGATCGACGCGGAGGTCGTCTTCGTCGACGACAGCACCGACGACACCCCCGACGTGATCCGCGAGGTCGCGGCATCCGCGTCCCTTCCGGTGCGGCTCGTCCACCGCTCGTCGCATGCGGGCGGGCTCGGCTCCGCGGTCGTCGAGGGCTTCGCGCTCGCCGAGTCCGACGTGTGCGTCGTGATCGACGGCGACCTGCAGCATCCGCCGGAGGAGATCCCGGTGCTGTACGAGCGTTTCCTGCGCGGCGACGCCGACGTGGTGATCGCCTCGCGGTACGTCGGCGGCGGCACGGCCACCGGGCTCGCCGACCGCACCCGCGTGATGGTGTCGAAAGCGGCGACCGCGTTGACGAGGGCCATGTTCCCCGTGCGGCTGCGCGACGTGAGCGACCCGATGACGGGGTACTTCCTCGTCGACCGCCGGGCCATCGAGGCTTCAACCCTGAAGCCGCGCGGGTTCAAGATCCTGCTCGAGATACTCGCGCGCAAGAACCTGCGGGTCGCCGAGGTCCCCTTCGACTTCGCGGGCCGTCACGCGGGCGAGTCCAAGGCGTCGGCGCGGCAGGGACTCCACTTCATCGCGCAGCTCACCGCCCTGCGGTTCGGCAAGATGTCGCTGTTCGCCGTCATCGGCGGACTCGGGGCGATCGTCAACATCGCGATCGTGTGGGCGCTCACCGCCGTGGGCGTGGACTACATCGTCGCGGCGGTCGTCGCGGCCGAGACCACGATCATCGGCAACTTCCTGCTCATGGAGCGGTTCGTCTTCCATGACATGCGCGACGCGGCGTCGAGCGGGTGGGCGCGGTTCGCCAAGTCGTTCGGGTTCAACAACGCGGAGGCGCTCATCCGGATCCCGATCATGGCGTTGCTCGTCGAGTCCTGGCACATCTCGGCCGTCCTCGCGACCGGGCTGACGCTCGTCGTGGCGTTCTTCGTGCGGTTCGTCTTCCACTCCCTCGTCGTCTACGCGCCCCGCAAGCCCGGTGTCGAGCCCTCGCGTGCGCGGCGGATCATCGAGCAGATCGACGAAGAGGTCATGCAGCCGGGCGAGCTGTAAGGCAGCGGATGCCTCGGTGAAGGCATCCGATCGGCATCTCAGTCGGCACGGTGCAGCGTCTCGCCGTCCTGCACGTACCGCTCGCCCGAATCGAGGCATCCGCGGATGGCTCAATCGTCGTCGAATCGGTCATGGCGTCCTTTCGGATTCGTCGCACGGCTTCCATACTGGGACAGTTTGTGGCTAGAATGCGCGCGGGACCCTCCGCGTACATGGGGAATTTCGTACGCGGATGTCTTCTCAGCCGGTTACCCGAAGACCGACGGGAAGGCAACTCCGACGAGGGCGTCGGGAACTGGGAAGCTCATGGGGATCAACCGGTCTCCGGTGACGGTTGCGCACAGCGCGCTGCCGTTCCGGACGAGGCTCGTCACTTTCGCTGCGCTCGCAGCGGTCGTCACCGCGCTGCTGCTCGTCGCTCCGCCGGGGCCGAAAGCTCAGGCCGCGAGCCCGTGCGGTGCGACGATCAACCCGATCACGTGTGAGAACCAGAAGCCGGGTGCCGATCCCGAGGAGTGGGACATCGATGGCGCGGGCGACCCGTCGATCCAGGGCTTCGCGAACGACATCTCGGTGAATGCCGGCCAGAAGATCGACTTCAAGGTCGACACGAATGCCTCGGCATACAGCATCAAGATCTACCGCACCGGGTGGTACCAGGGTCTCGGTGCGCGGTACATCACGACGGTGCCGGTGTCGGCGACGCTGCCGCAGAAGCAGCCTCAGTGCGTCTCCGACGTGAGCACCGATCTGTACGACTGCGGCACATGGCGTGTGTCGGCGTCGTGGAACGTGCCGGCCGATGCGGTGTCGGGTGTGTACGTCGCTCTCCTCGAACGGGCGGACAGCGGCGGCGCGAGCCACATCATCTTCATCGTGCGAAACGACGGCAGCACCTCGGACGTCGTGTTCCAGACGTCCGACCCGACGTGGCACGCGTACAACACCTACGGCGGCGCGAGCTTCTACCAGGGCGGGTCGAACGGGCGCGCGTTGAAGCTGAGCTACAACCGCCCCTTCTCGACCCGTGGGTTGGAGGACGGCCGGGACTTCTACTTCAGCTCGGAGTATGCGACGGTTCGGTTCCTCGAACGCAACGGCTACGACATCACCTACATCGCGGGGGTCGACACCGACCGCCGTGGTGCGGACCTCAAGAACCACAAGACCTTCCTCTCCGTCGGGCACGACGAGTACTGGTCCGGTGCGCAGCGGGCGAACATCGAGGCGGCGCGGGACGCGGGCGTGAACCTTCAGTTCCTGACGGGCAACGAAGGCTACTGGCGGACTCGGTACGAGGCCTCGATCGACGGCTCGCAGACGGTTTACCGCACGCTCGTGTCGTACAAGGAGACATGGGCGAACCGCAAGATCGACCCCAGCACCGAGTGGACCGGCACCTCGCGCGATCCGCGGTTCGCAACGCAAGCGCAGGGTGGACATAATCCCGAGAACGCGCTGACCGGGACGATGTACATGGTCAACCACGACGACCTCCCCGTCACCGTCTCGAGCGAGGAGGGCAAGCTCAGGCTCTGGCGGAACACGAGCCTCAGTTCGCTCGGGACAGGGGCCCGCGCAGCGTTGGCGCCGCACACCGTCGGTTACGAGTCGAACGAGGACGTCGACAACGGGCGACGGCCGGCCGGGCTCATCCACCTGTCGACCACGACGGGCGAGGTTCCGCAGTACCTCGTCGACTACGGGAACACGGTGGTGCCCGGCAGCACCGTTCATCACATCACCCTCTATCGGGCCGCGAGCGGTGCACTGGTGTTCTCGGCCGCAAGCATCCAATGGGGATGGGGTCTCGACCAGACTCATGACGGAAGTGGGGCTGCCGCCGACTCGCGGATGCAGCAGGCCCAGGTGAATCTCCTCGCCGACATGGGAGCCCAGCCGGGTTCGCTGATGGCGGGACTCTCCGCAGCGACCAAGAGCACCGATACCACGGCCCCGACGACGACGATCACCTCGCCGTCTACGGGCCAGAGCATCCCGCACGGCATGAGCGTCACCATCACGGGCACGGCCGCGGACGTCGGCGGCAGGGTCGCCGGCGTGGAGGTCTCCACGGACGACGGAAATACGTGGCACGCCGCCACGGGCACCACGGCGTGGAGCTACACATACCTGCAGCAGGGATCGGGCACGGTGACGCTGAAAGCCCGGGCCATCGACGACAGCGCCAACTTCGCCATGGCCGGCGCGACGCGGCAGGTGACCGTCACCGGGCCGTTCTCGGCCTTCGGCGCGCTGACTCCGTTGCTCGCATCCGCCGACGACACCCAGCCGGTGGAGCTGGGCCTGCGCTTCACACCCGAGGTCGACGGATTCGTCGCCGGGGTGAGGTTCTACAAGGGCGCGGCGAACACGGGACAGCATGCGGGAGCGCTGTGGGACGCGACCGGCGCCAAACTTGCCGGGGTCGTGTTCGGCACCGAGACGGTCACGGGGTGGCAGACGGCCGAGTTCACCACACCGGTGCAGGTGTACGCCGGCCAGGAGTACACCGTCTCGTATACGGCGCCGAGGGGCGGCTACTCGATGCAGGCGCGATTCTGGCCATACACCCCGAAGACGTCGCCCATCACGGTGAGTTCTGCCGTGGGGGCCGCTGCCGCCGGAGTCTATGGGGTCGCCGGCGTCCGCCCCACGAGCACGTGGACCGAGTCCAACTACTTCGTCGACCTGGTGTTCACAAGATCCGACACCTCGCCGCTGCGCGTGCTCACACATGCGCCTGCCGCAGGCGTGTCGAGCGTGCCTCTCACGACAGACGTGCGGGCGACATTCACTCGAGCAGCGGATCCGGCGACGGTGTCGCTCACGGTCACCGCGGCAGGCGGGCAGCCGGTCGCGGGAGCGACAACCTACGACGCCACGGCGAAGACGGCGATCTTCACTCCTTCCCAGAGCTTGGCCGCGAAGACGGCCTACACCGTGGGTATCTCCGCCGCTGACATGAACGGCGTCGCGTTGGAGCCCGGCGCGGGGTGGAGCTTCACCACGCAGGACGTCGACCGGCCCGCGGGTGAATGCCCCTGCTCGCTCTTCTCCGAGAGTCGCGTGCCCACGGTGGTCGCAGCGAACGACGGCGACAGCGTGACGCTGGGAGTGAAGTTCACCGTGTCGACATCCGGCACGGTCACCGCCGTCAAGTTCTACAAAGGCCCCGGTAACGGCGGCGCCCACACCGGGGCGATCTGGAGCGCGAGCGGCGAGCGGCTCGCTTCGGCGACGTTCTCCGGCGAGTCCACCCAGGGGTGGCAGACCGCGCAGCTGGACACGCCGGTGACGGTGCAGCCCGGCGTCACCTACGTCGCCTCTTATGTGGCGCCCCAGGGTCACTACGCGGCGACGGCGGGCGCGTTCTCCGCCGCCTACTCGCGAGGACCGCTGGCGGTTCCCGCGTCGGGTGCGGTGTTCACCTATTCCGGTGGATTCCCGTCCTCGCCCTCGACGACGGACTACGCGGTCGACATCGTCTTCGCGCTTCCCACCGACGTGCCGAGCGTCGAGAGCCGCACGCCCGCCGCCGACGCCGTCGGGGTCGCACAGAGCACGACGGTGTCGGCGACCTTCACGGAGACCGTGCAGTCCGGCTTCTCCGGCTCCGTGACCGCGGACGGCGTCGATGTCGCGGGCACGTGGACCCGCGACGCCTCGCAGAAGACCCTCACCTTCACACCCGGCGGAGCGTTCACCGCCGGAGCGCACGTCGTAGTGACGCTCACGGGGGTCAGGAGCGGATCGGGTACGCTCGCCGCGCCGATCAGCTGGGCGTTCACCGTCGGCGGCGGTGCGGCCGCGGTCAGCCTGTTCAGCACGGCGGCGCCGGTGGCGGTCGACTCGGACGCCTCCGCGGTCGAGCTCGGCATGGCGTTCACCTCCGCCGACGCTGGACGGATACGGGCTATCCGCTACTACAAGCCCGCGGGGACGACCGGCGCTCACGTCGGCTCGCTGTGGGGGCCCAACGGACAGCGCCTGGCCCAGGTGGCGTTCACCGCCGAATCGGCATCGGGATGGCAGCGCGCCGTGCTCAGCACCCCTGTCGCGATCGTCCCGGGCCTCGTGTACACCGTGTCGTACTACGCACCGAACGGCCGCTATGCCTACACCGCGCAGGGTTTCGCGGCGCCGGTCGCGAACGGGCCGCTGACGGCACTCAGCCCGGACAACGGACGCTACCGGTACGGAACGGGCGGCACGATGCCGACCTCGTCGTGGAACTCCTCCAACTATTTCGTGGACGTCGAGTTCCTCAGCGACGTCGGACCGTCGGTCACGATCGAGGCCGTGTCCCCCGACAAGGACGCCGTCGATGTCGCGGTGACGGCCGACGTGCGGGTGACGCTGACTGCGGATCCGGGAAGCCGGTCCGTCGCGGTGACGGTCGTCGGAGCGGACGGCGCTGTCGCGGGAGAGTCGACGTACGACGCGGCCGCGCGCCGCATCACCTTCGACCCGGTCGACCGGCTCGCGAGCGCGACGACGTACTCCGTGTCGGTCACGTCCGATGGCGCGACCGTCGACACGTGGACGCTCAAGACCGCACCGGCGATCCAGACGCTTTTCGGGACAGTATCCCCGCAGGGCGCGGACTCGGACACGGATCCCATCGAAGTCGGCACCGGCTTCCACGTCGCCGAGCCGGGATCGGTGACGGCGATCCGCTTCTACAAGCCCACCGGATCCACGGGGACGCACCGTGGAACGCTCTGGAACGCCGCAGGCGAGGCCCTCGGTCAGGTGGAGTTCACGAACGAGACCGCGTCGGGCTGGCAGCGTGCCCCGCTGGCGGTTCCCGTCCCGGTCCAGCCGGGCACCTCCTACACCGTCTCGTACTTCGCCGCAGACGGACGCTACGCCCGCACGAGCGGATACTTCGCGCAGGAGCGCACCGTCGGCTTCATCACGGCCCCCGCCGGGACTAATGGCCGCTACCTCTACACGCCCACGGGCGGGCTCCCGACCCTGTCGTGGAACGCGACCGCCTACTTCGTCGACGCGGAGGTCGACTTCAGCGGTGGTGAGACACCCCCGCCCCCGCCCGCCCTCACCAGCTTCGCTCCCGCAGCCGGTGCGTCGGGTGTGGATCCGGTGACGGCGGTGATCTCGGCGAACGTCTCCAACGCCTCCACGGCATCGATCCAGGTGACGTCGGCCGGCGCCTCCGTCGCGGGGAGCTCGGCGTTCGACCGCGCGACGGGTGCCGTGGTCTTCACGCCGACAGTCGCGCTGCAGCGTGGGACGACCTATGCCGTGGCGGTCACGGCCGACGGCTCTCCGGTTGCGGGCGGTACGTGGTCGTTCTCCACTCGCGCGGCAGTGACCATCACCTCGACGTCCCCCACGGCGGGTCAGTCCAACGTCAATCCGGTCGGCGCCACCGTCTCGGCGACGCTCGCGAATGCCGCCTCGGCGACGCTTGCGCTGACGACCGGTGGGACCGCGGTCCCCGGCACATCGAGTTTCGCCGCTTCTACCGGCGTGGTGACCTTCACTCCGTCCACCCCGCTCACCTGGGGTCGCACCTACTCGGTGACAGTGACCGGAGACGGCGCCGTGGTGGGCGCGGGCTGGTCGTTCTCGACCCTGCCGGTCGCGACGCTCTCCTCGACCACGCCTGCTGCTGCGGCGTCGAACGTCGACCCCGTCACGGCGAAGGTCACCGCGACCCTCGGGGGTGCCGTCTCGGCCGCGATCACCCTCAGGCTGGGAGCCGCGGCGGTAGCGGGAACGTCGAGCTTCAACTCCGCGACCCGCGTCGTCACCTTCACGCCTGCTGCGACCCTTGACTGGTCCAAGACGTACACCGCCACGGTGACGGGGAACGGGACAGCGGTCGCCAACGGCACGTGGTCGTTCACGACGATGGCCAAGCCGGACCAGGTGAGCCTGTTCACGACCGGCACACCGGCCAACGCGAACGCCAACGCACTGCTGGCCTACCAGGTCGGAACCCGGTTCCGCACGAGCGCTCCGGGCGTCGTCACGACGATCCGCTACTACAAGGGCACCCAGAACACCGGCACCCACACGGGCTACCTGAGGAGCGCGAACGGAACCGTTCTGGCACAGGTGACCTTCGGGAACGGGACCGCGTCCGGATGGCAGACGGCGGTGCTCTCGTCGCCTGTCCGGCTGACGGTCGGCACGGAGTACCGGGTGACGCTTCTGAACGCGTCGGGCCGCTACGCCGTCACCAACGGCGCCCTTGCATCGTCCGTGACGGTAGGACCCTTGTCGACCCTGGCCAATGGCGGTGTTGCGGGATTCGGGTCGATCAACCCGACGGCGACGAATGCCAACAAGTACTGGGTCGACGTCGTCTTCGATCCTGACAACTGACCAGGCGAGCAGATGACGCGAACGCGCGGGTGATGAGCTGACCGCTCCGGTGGGTGACCGGGGGAGAACAGATTGGGGGACTCCACATGGCGACGAGATTGAGGACCGCGGTGATCGGCGCGGGGTACTGGGGGCCGAACCTCGCCCGGAACTTCCGTGCCTCGACCGAATGGGACCTGGCCGCGATCTGCGACCTGGATCTCGCGCGGGCGCGGCGGGTGTCGGACGCCATCGGCGGAGTCGCCGTGACGGCCGATGTCGAGGACATCCTCGCGGATCCGACCATCGACGCGGTCGCCATCGCCACACCAGCCCGCACGCACCACCGGGTCGCGCTGGCCGCGCTCGACGCGGGCAAGCATGTCATCGTCGAGAAGCCGGTCGCCGACACACGCGAGCGCGGTGTCGAGATGGTCGAGCGTGCTCGGCAGAACGATCTCGTGCTCATGGCCGACCACACCTACTGCTACACGCCGGCGGTGCTCAAGATCCGCGAGCTCATCGAAGACGGTGCACTGGGCGAGATCCTTTTCGTCGACAGCGTCCGTATCAATCTCGGACTGATCCAGCCCGACGTCGACGTGTTCTGGGACCTCGCTCCGCACGACCTCTCGATCATGGACTTCGTCCTCCCGGGCGGGCTCGACGTCACGTCCGTCTCGGCGCACGGCGCCGACCCGCTCGAGACGGGCAAGGCCTGCATCGGATATCTCGCGATGCCTCTCGTCAGCGGCGGCATCGCCCACGTGCACGTCAACTGGCTGAGCCCGACGAAGATCCGCCAGATGGTCATCGGCGGCACTAAGCGCACCCTGGTGTGGGACGACCTCAATCCGCAGCAGAGGGTCAGCGTCTACGACCGCGGGGTCGATCTTGCCCTGCAGTCCAAGGAGACGGCCGACAGCCGGGCTTCGAACATCGCGTACCGGCTCGGTGATACGTGGGCACCGGCGCTGCCGGAACGCGAAGCGCTCGCCGCGGTCGCAGGCGAATTCGCTGCCGCCATCCGGGAGGGACGGCCGGCGCGCACAAGCGGTGACGCCGGTCTCCGCGTCCTGTCGGTGCTCGAAGCAGCGTCGGCCAGTGCACGCGTGTTCGGCGCACCCCGCCCCGTGGAGACCCTTCTCACGGAAGTTCAGGGAGTATGACCGACCTCGAAGGCACCCGCGTCCTCGTCACCGGCGGAGCGGGCACGATCGGTTCTACCATCGTCGACCAACTGCTCGCGGCAGGAGTCGCACACGTCGATGTGCTCGACAACCTCATCCGCGGGCGCCGCGCCAACCTCGACTCCGCTGCGGAGACGGGGCGGGTCGAGCTCGTCGAGGGCGACATCCGCGACGCGCGCCTGGTCGACGACCTGACCGTGGACAAGGACCTCGTCTTCCATCAGGCGGCGATCCGGATCACCCAGTGCGCCGAGGAGCCGCGACTCGCACTCGAGGTACTCGTCGACGGCACCTTCAACGTCGTCGAGTCCGCCGCGAGACATCGCGTGAAGAAGCTCATCACCGCGTCGAGCGCGTCGGTGTACGGAATGGCGGAGGAGTTCCCGACGACCGAGCGCCATCATCACGAGAACAACGACACGCTCTACGGCGCGGCAAAGACCTTCAACGAGGGTCTCGTCCGCAGCTTCCGGGCCATGCGGGGCCTCGACTATGCACTGCTTCGCTACTTCAACGTGTACGGCCCGCGCATGGACGTGCACGGACTGTACACGGAGGTCCTGGTGCGCTGGATGGAGCGCATCGCCGACGGCAGGCCGCCGCTGATCTTCGGCGACGGCATGCAGACGATGGACTTCGTGTGCGTGCCCGACGTCGCCCGCGCCAACGTCCTCGCTGCTCAGAGCGACATCGTCGAGGGTACCTACAACATCGCCAGCGGCACGGAGACGAGCCTGCTCGAGCTCGCCGAGGCGCTCCTGCGCGTGATGGGTTCCGGCCTCGGTGTCGAGCACGGCCCGGGCCGCGCCGTGAACGGCGTGGTGCGGCGCCTCGCCGATACGGCGGCGGCGAAGCGCGATCTCGGTTTCGAGGCGACGATCGGCATCGAAGAAGGGCTCCGGCAGCTGGTCGAGTGGTGGCGGCCGCTGCGCGACGAGATCACCGCGGGCCGAGAGGCGACCCTCACATGAGCAACCGCATCAACGTCATGGTCCCTTGGCTGGGCCAGGAGGAGGCGGATGCCGTCGCCGAGGCCATCGCGAGCGGCTGGATCGCCCAAGGCCCGCGGGTCGAGCAATTCGAGCAGGCGTTCGCGAAGGCGATGCACTCCCGGTATGCGGTGGCCACCAGCAGCTGCACGACGGCGCTGCATCTCGCGCTCATCGTGTCGGGGGTCGGTCCGGGGGATGACGTCGTCGTGCCGTCCTTCTCCTTCATCGCCACCACGAACGTGGTGCGGTACGTCGGCGCGAACCCCGTGTTCGCCGACATCGACCCGGTGACGGGCAACGTCACGGGCCACACCGTCGCCGAAGCGCTGACACCGCAGACGCGTGCCGTCATCGCCGTGGATCAAGGCGGGGTGCCCGTCGACATCGACGACATCCGCTCGTTCACCGATCAGCTGAACATCGTCGTCATCGAGGATGCCGCGTGTGGCGCCGGGTCGATCTACAAGGGCCTTCCGGTCGGTGCGGGCGCCGAGATCGCCGCGTGGTCCTTCCATCCGCGCAAGCTGCTCACGACCGGCGAAGGGGGTATGCTCACCACCTCGAACCCGGGCTGGGCAGATCGCGCGCGGCACCTTCGTGAGCACGCGATGAGCGTCTCGGCGGTCGATCGCCACACGTCGGTTCTGCCGCCGGCCGAGGAGTACACCGAGGTCGGGTTCAACTATCGGATGACCGACCTGCAGGCCGCCCTCGGCCTCGTGCAGCTCGGACGGCTTCCGCGGATGGTCGCGCGTCGGCGCGAGATCGCGGAGCGCTACCGGGCGGCGATCGACGAGATCGCCGGCCTCCGGGCAGTGGGGGACCCCGACTGCGGCAGGGGCAACTTCCAATCGTTCTGGGTCGAAGTCGCAGCCGACTATCCGACCGGCCGCGAGGGTCTCCTCGAGGCGCTCGCGGACGCGGACATCTCCGCCCGGCGCGGAATCATGGCCTCGCATCGCCAGCCGCCGTTCATGGAGCTCACTCCGGACGCCGGGCTGCCGGCCTCCGAGCGCCTCAGCGACAACACCGTGATCCTGCCCCTGTACCACCAGTTGACCGAGGAGGATCAAGATCGCGTGATCGCCGTCCTCCGTTCGCCGAACGGAGCAGGGTAGCTGTGGACGGAATTCTTCTGATCGGAGCGAGCGGCCTTGCGCGCGAGGTGCTCTCCGCGGGAATCACCGGTGTCGTCGGCATCCTCGACGACGACGCGGATCTGCAAGGAACCGACATCGCCGGGGTGCCTGTCGTGGGGGCCGTCCTCGCCGCCGCCGCTCGCACGGAGGCGCTGCTGGTGTGCGTGGGACGCAGCCATGCGCGTCGCAGCGTGGTCCGTCGACTTCACGACTCCGGGGTTGGCGAGGATCGGTACGCCACGTTCGTCAGCCGATCCGCTCGGATCGGCTCCTCGAGCAGCGTGGGCTCCGGCACGATCGTGCTCGACAACGTGGTGGTGACCGCGGACGCCGTGCTGGGGCGGCACATCGTCGTCATGCCGAACTGCACGATCACGCACGACGATGTCCTCGAGGATTTCGCGACGCTCGCGGCGGGTGTGTGCCTCGGCGGATCCGTGCGCGTCGCCGAAGCGGCCTACCTGGGCATGAACGCATCCGTGCGCCAGGGGCTCCGTGTCGGCGCGGCGGCGACCGTGGGCATGGGGGCGGTCGTGCTCGACGACGTGCCCGCCGGCGTCACGTGGGCGGGCGTGCCCGCACGCGAGATCGGACAGTCGGCGTGAGCATCCCGGTCCCCTTCCTCGACCTCGCCGCGCAGCAGGCGGAGGTCGCCGATGAAGTGATCGCCGTCTGGCGCGATCAACTGACTGCGGCGTCGTTCATCGGAGGACCCGAGGTCGAGGCGTTCGAGCACGAGTATGCCGAGTACATCGGCGTCGAGCACGTCGTCGGTGTTTCTAACGGCACGGACGCGCTCGAGCTCGCCTACCGCTCGATCGGAGTCGGCCCGGGCGACGAGATCATCATGCCGGCGAACACATTCATCGCGACGGCGGAGGCCGCGTCGCGGATCGGGGCGGTGCCGGTCTTCGTGGACGTGGACGACGATCACCTGCTGATCGACCCCGAGGCGGTCGAGGCGGCGATCACCTCTCGCACGAAGGTGATCACACCTGTTCATCTTTTCGGTCAGACCGCCCCGATGGAGCGCATCACCCCGATCGCCGACAAGTACGGCCTGGATGTCGTCGAGGATGCCGCGCAGTCGCAGGGTGCCTCCGGATCCGCCGGGCGCGCCGGTGCTCTAGGCCGTGTGGCCGCGACGAGCTTCTACCCGGGAAAGAACCTCGGTGCTGCGGGGGACGCGGGAGCGGTGATGACGGATGACCCTGACGTCGCAGCCCAAGTCCGCAAGCTGGCATGCCATGGAAGCTCCACGAAGTACGTTCATGCCAGTATCGGAATGAATGCACGGCTGGATGCCGTCCAGGCGGCCGTGCTGCGCGCCAAGCTGCGCCGACTCGATACCTGGAACGCCGCGCGATGCGAAGCGGCGCGGAGGTACGGGGAGCTGCTGGAGGGCATCGACGGGGTGCGCCTGCCCGCCGTCCGACCGGGCAACGAGGACGTGTGGCACCTGTACGTCATCCGCGTCGATGGGCGCGATCGCGTGGTGACCCAGCTCGGCGCTGCCGACATCGGCGTAGGGATCCACTACCCCACGCCGGTCCATCTGACGGCGGCATACTCGCGGCTCGGTCACTCGCGCGGGGAGTTTCCCGTCGCGGAGAAGGCCGCGGGCGAGATCCTCTCGCTTCCAATGTTCCCTCACCTGACGCGAGACCACCTCCAGGCCGTCGCGAACGCGCTCCAGAACGCGGTGCTCGCGGCGAGGAGGGCGGCGTGAACACGAAGCGTCGACCCGTCCCGCTCGGTGCGAAGCCGACCGTCACGGTCGTCATACCGCATTTCAATTACGGCGAGTTCCTCCCCTTCGCTCTGGCCTCGGCGCTCGGCCAGGGCGAGTGCGCGGTCGACGTGATCATCGTCGACGACGCCTCGACGGACGGAAGCGCAGCGGTGGCGCGCGAACTCGCCGAAAAGGACGACCGCGTGGCCCTGATCGAGCACGCGGTGAACAGGGGGCACATCGCGAGCTACAACGAAGGTCTCGCCGCCGCGACCGGAAAGTACGTGGTGCTGTTGTCGGCGGATGACGCGCTCGCGCCGGGAAGCCTCGCGAGATCCGTGGCTCTCATGGAGGCTGAGCCGAGCGTCGGACTCGTGTACGGAGACGTCCGTACGTTCGAGGATCATCTGCCGCCCGGGCAAGCCTCGCCGTCGAGCTGGGCGGGCGCGAAGGAGTCGTGGACCGTCTGGCGCGGCGGCGAGTGGCTGAGCCTCACCGCGCGTCGCGGCCGCAACGTGATCATGAACCCCGAGGTGGTCATGCGTCGCGATGTCCTGGCGAGCATCGGGGGGTACGACGCACGCTTTCCGCACTCCGCTGACCTCTACCTCTGGCTCCGTGCGGCGGCGCGGGCCGACGTCGGGCGTGTCAATGGAACCGTTCAGGCGTTCTACCGGGTGCATCGGGGCAACATGCACAGCGTCCAGTTCGGCGGGCTGCTGGACGACTACTCGGCGGTGCGGGATACCTTCGACACCTTCTTCCGCGAGGATCACGGACTGATCCGCGAGCCGGCCATTCTGCAGCAGCGCGCGCGCCGTGCCATAGGCCGGGAGGCCATCCGCAGAACGGTGCTCCTCCCGGTCTCCGAGCCGCCGCAGTCCGTGGACGCGCTGCTACGCTTCGCCGCGGAATCCGACCCGGACGATCGAGTCCTGCGGAGCATCTATCGCAGAGCCATCGACATGGGCCTGCGGGCACCCCTGCGAGGAGCCGGGCGCCTGCGGTGGAAGGTCCGCTATCAGCGTGAGCTGAGGTCCGGGCTATGAATGGCGGTCAGGGCGAGGGCGCCGGGCCGCTCGCACACCAGGCCGTCACGGCCGTCCTCTGGAGTGCGTCGCAGAAGTGGATCGCGAGAGTCGGCGGGTTCGTGACCATCGCGATTCTGACGCGGATGCTGACCCCCGCGGAGTTCGGCACGGTCGCCGTCGCAACAGCGATACTGCCCATCGCCTACCTGCTCGCCGACATGGGATTCTCCACGTACGTCGCGCAGGCCCGAGACATCGAGCAGCGCCTGCTCAGCACGGCGTTCTGGTTCTCCTCGATCGCCGGGCTCATCCTCGCGGGCGGGCTCTTCGCCGCCGCCCCGCTGCTGGCCTGGATTTTCCGCGTCCCCCAAGCCGCAGACGTCGTGCGCGCACTCGCTCCCCTCGTCGTGCTCGTGACCCTGAGCTCGGTCTCGATCGCCCTGCTTCGCCGCAGGCTGCGGTTCCGGGCGCTGGCTATCCAGTCCTTCGCGGCCAGCATCGGCGGTCAGGTGACCGCGATCGGGATGGCGCTCCTCGGCTTCGGGGTCTGGGCACTGGTCGCGCAGATGCTCGTCTTCCAGCTGATCACCACGGTGTGCGCCGGGATCGCGGCGGGATGGCTGCCGAGCTTCCGCTTCTCCCGCGTGGAGTTCTTCCGTATGACGGCCTTCGGCGCCAAGGTCGTGGGCGTCGATCTCTTCGGGCTGCTCCGCCAATGGGCCGAGTACGCGATCATCGCGGCGTTCGTCGGCGCGACGGGCCTGGGCTATCTCAGCATCGCACAGCGCCTCGTCCAGATCGCTCAGGATGTCACCGCGGCGGCCGTGCTCCCGGTCTCGACCGTGGTCTTCTCACGCGTGCGCACCGATCCCGTCCGACTGCGCGGCGGGTACCGACGTGCCCTCGGGCTGACATACGCGGCTGTCGTGCCCGTGATGATCTTCCTGTGCGTGAGCTCGCCCGAACTGGTGCCGTTCGTGTTCGGCGACCAGTGGGATGCGAGCGTCGTCCCCGCGCAGGTGCTCGCTATCACCGGCATCCTGACGATGGTGGCCATGCTCGATCATGGGCTTCTCTACGGGCTCGGGCGCCCCGGCGCGTGGTTGGTCTTCGCCGTGGTCGTCGATGTCGCCACCGTCGGCGTCGCACTCGTCACCGCGCCGCACGGGCTCGTCGCGTGGTGCTGGGGGTTCTTGGCGGTTGCCGTCGTGGCCACTCTGGGACGTTGGCCGATCGTTGCGCCGCTCGTCAGGATGCGATGGACCGATCTCGCGGCCGCCGGGCTGCGGGCCGGACTGTGCGCCGCGCTGAGCGCGGGCGCCGGGGTGTTCGCTGACGCAGCGCTGCGCGACGTCGTCCCGGTCGCGGCCATTGCGGTGACGGGGATCGTCGTCCTGGCGGTGTTCGTCGCAGCGATGCGCGTCGTCATGCGCCCCGAGTTCGACGACATCGTCCGACTCGCGCGGTCGAGAACGGGGCGGTTCAGCAAGACGAAGGAGGAGCAGTGAGCTGCGTTCAAGAAAGATCCATGGCCCCGACCCCGTCAAACGCGGGAGCCGCGGAACGTGCGCTGTTGTCGCCCCGGGTGATCCGGGACGCGCTCACCGTGGTCGCGCAGTGGAATGTCGGCGCGCGCATCCCCATCGTTCGCCGATACAGGAGAGGGGCGTGATCGTGGAACTCGATCGCGAGCATGTGTCCCGGTCACTGCGGGGAACGAGGATCGCAATCCTCGTGCAGAACCTGCCGGTGCCGTTCGACCGTCGTGTGTGGCAGGAGGCGACCTCGCTGGCGGACGCCGGCGCCGATGTGACCGTCGTCTGTCCGAGCGATCAGCGTCATCCCGTGGGCGACTTCGTCATCGAGGGGGTCACCGTGCAGAGGTATGAGGCGCCGCGCGAGGCCAAAGGCCTGCTCGGCTACTTCGATGAGTACGGGGTTTCGCTCCGGCGCATGGCCGATGTCTTCGAGCGCCTGCGGATCAGCAGACCGTTCGACATCGTTCACTTCTGCAATCCGCCGGACCTTCTCTATCTCGTCGCCAAACGCGCAAAGCGCAAGGACGGCAGCGTGCTGGTGTTCGATCAACATGACCTCGGCCCCGAACTCGTCGCAGCGAAACGGATGCCGCTGCCCTGGCTGGTCGCCGGTGTCGCGCGGTTCTTCGAGCGCCGTACGTACGCATGGGCGGATCATGTGATCTCGACGAACGACAGCTACCGTGACATCGCGATGCGTCGGGGCCGCTTCAGCGGGGAAGACGTGACGGTCGTGCGCTCCGGGCCTCACCGCTCGTGGGCTGCGTATCGCCCGACCGGTGAGGACTGGCATCGCGGCCGCCGGTTCCTGCTCGGCTACGTCGGCGTGATGGGGCGACAGGAGGGGATCGAGTATCTGATCGATGCCGTCAAGATCCTCGTCGCGGAACGGCACATGGATGTGCATCTCGCGCTGATCGGCTCGGGGCCCGACCGAGATCGACTGGAGGGACTCGCGCGTCGTGGCGGGGTGGCAGATCGGATCGAATTCCACGGGCGCGTGCCTGACGGTCAGATGAAGAGCATCCTCGCCGATGCCGACGTCTGCGTGAATCCGGACGAGGTCAACGCCATGAACGACCTGTCGACGATGAACAAGATCATCGAGTACATGGCGCTGGGAAGGGCGATCGTGCAGTTCGACGTGCGCGAGGGCCGCTATTCGGCCGGGGACGCTTCGGTGTATGCCGACCGCGACAACGACGCGCGAAGCTTCGCCCACGCGGTGGAGCGAGTGCTGAAAGACCCGGAACTCGCGCGAGCGATGGGCGACGCCGGGCGGACTCGATTCGAGGAAGTCCTGTGCTGGGAGATCCAAGCCGAGAGGCTCATCTCTGCATACAGCCGATTGACGACGGCGCGCATGTCTGCTGCGCACCCTTCGCCGCAACGGAGATTGAGGAGTGTGGCCACATGAGAGTTGCAGTTTTCGGGCTCGGGTACGTGGGCAGCGTGACCGCTTCCTGCCTGGCGGATGCGGGACACGAGGTCGTCGGCGTCGACGTCGCGCAGGCGAAGGTCGACGCCATCATGCGGGGGAACGCACCGCTGGCGGAGCCGGGGCTGAGTGCCCTCATTCGCGGCGTGGTCGACTCCGGGCGCTTGACGGCGACCACTGACGTCGCCGGCGCCCTGACTGGCGCCGAGGCCGCGGTGATCTGCGTAGGAACGCCCTCCGCGCCGAACGGCTCGTTGGTCACCGGCTTCGTCGAGACGGTGCTCGCGGAGATCGCAGAGTTCCTCGACGGCAGCGGGGCGGCCGGTCGCCTCGCCATCATCATACGGAGCACCCTTCTGCCCGGTACGACCGAACGTCTCGTCGAGTCTCGTCTGCCCGTCGTGAACGGCGGTCGATACGGTGTCGCCTACTGTCCGGAGTTCCTTCGAGAGTCGACGGCGATCGACGACTTCCGGCATCCGCCCTTCACGATCATCGGGACCGACGACGACGTGACGTTGAATACCGTCATCCGGCTGTTCGAGTCCGTTGGTGCGCCGATACGCCATGTCACAGTAGCGACAGCGGAGTCCGTCAAGTACGCGAGCAATGCCTTCCACGCCGTGAAGATCACGTTCGCGAACGAGATCGCTCGGTTCGCCGACGCGTACGGAGTCGACGCGGACACGCTGATGGCCCTGTTCGTCGAGGACAAGATCCTCAACATCTCCGAGCGGTACCTCCGGCCGGGAGGTTCGTTCGGCGGGTCGTGTCTGCCAAAGGACGTTCGCGCGTTGACGTACGCGGCGCGCCGCGTCGATGTCGACGCGCCCCTGCTGGAGAGCCTGCTCGTCAGCAACTCGTCGCACACACGGCGCGTCGTGGACCACGTGCTCGCACTCGGGTGGCGGAGGGTGGCGCTCTTCGGACTGGCGTTCAAGAGCGGAACCGACGACCTTCGGGAGAGCCCGTATGTCGACATCGCCGAGACGCTGACGGGCAAGGGCGTCGAGGTGCGCATCTACGACGCGGTCGTCCACCCTCCGGAGCTCGTCGGGAGCAACGAGTCGTACATCCGCCTCCGACTGCCGCACCTCGAGAGGCTCCTGTTCGAGTCGCGCGCCGCCGCGATTGAAGGTGTGGAGGGCATCATCTTGGGCTCCGATCGGACACCGGACGACTTTCTCGCTCCATCGGAGATCCCGGTGCTCGACGCGAACACACCCGCGCGGCACTGGCCGCAGCTCGCGCCTGTCGTCGCTCGATGACTGAAGACGAGGAGAGGGTCGCTGGATGAACGCTTTCGCGGATGTCGTGCTCGACGCGCGTGCACACAGCGCGCACGGTCTCGCCGTGGCGGACACCAGGGGCTCTCTCACCCACGCGGAGCTCGTGGCAGCCGCCCGAGCTGAGGCCGCGACGATCCGGCGGCACACCCGTCGCCCGTCTCCCGTTGCGGCGATCTGCCTGCCGCTGTCCACCGGCTCCGTGGTGAGCCTGCTCGCCGCGATACTCGGGGACTACTCCATCTGCTTTCTCGACCCGACGGCTGCCGCGGATCGGCGCGAAGCCGTCCTCAAGGCGCTGCGGCCGGACGTGATGATCGACGCGCACGGGGTCCGGCGGTCAGCCGAGGATGGTGCCGCCGCCGCGATCGCCGAGCCTGGCTATGTCGCGCGGTCGTCCGGGTCCACCGGAGGCGGGCCCAAAGCCGTACTGGCCTCCTGGTCGGCCATCGCCGCATTCGCTCCGGCCGGCACCGAGGCGCTCGAGCTCGACCACGACGCCACCTGGGCGGAGGTCTCCCACCCCGCCTACGACATGGCGATGACCAACCTGCTGCTCGCGTTGGCGAGCGGCGCCGCGATACACCTCTCGGGCGCGCTGGGCGATCAGCTCCGTCCCCTCCGCTTCACCGATCGCGTCGCGGCGACCCACGTGCGCCTCGCGCCGCGATTCATCGAGCTCGCAACAGCGGAACGCCACCCTCCAGGCGGGACTGCACTGCGCGTGTGGGGATCCGGCGGTGATCGCCTCCACGCCGCGCACGCAGATCAAGCGTTCGCGTTCGGTGTCCCCGCAGTGATCAACACCTACGGCACGAGTGAGACACTCGGGTTCGCCAGCTCTGTCCGGCTGGGTACCGCCGGCACCGTGCCGTCGCTGAGCGGCTGCGCGCCGATCGGTCGCGGGCGAGTCGGTGAGTGGACGACGCGCCTGGTCCAGTCCGGGGCCGACCGCATGCTGAGCATCAGTTCGCCGCATCTGCCCAAGGGATATCTGTTCGGCCTCGCCCCCGACTATCCCCGATGGGAGCGAACGGACACCGTCGTGACGGGAGACATCGGTGCGCAGGTCGAGGGGAGCCTCTTCTGCCTCGGAAGGGCAGGGCGACACGTCAAGCGCAACGGCAGCTTCGTCGGACTGGATGAGATCGACGTCGTCCTGCGAAGCGCGAGGGCCGTCGCCTCCTACACGGTCGTGACGCTCTCGGGCGACCTCCTGAGTATGGTCGAAGGGGAAGCGGGACAGGTCGACGGGCTCCGTCGAGAGTTGGCTGCGTCGCTGCGACCGGAGTCCGTCCCGGATGCGGTGGTCGCCGTTCCCCGGCTGCCTCGACTCACGAATGGGAAGATCGATCAGTCGGCGGCCTCCACGCTCGCCGAGTCCCTGCTCTCGCGAGGGGAGGGGTAGCGTGCCGGTCGAGTTGAACCCCATCACCACGGCTGACCTGCCCGCCGTGGCACGGTTCATGCACGAGAACCTCAACGCGAGCGTGAGCACTGACGCGTGGATCACTGCGCTCAGAGTTCCGTGGACGGTGTCGGCGCCGAATCACGGATACTTCCTCAGTAGCGATGGGGAGGTTGCGGGCGCGTATCTGGCCTACTACTCGGAGCGCACAATCGATGGAAAGCCCGTGCAGTTCTGCAACCTCGGCGCGTGGTGCGTGCACGACAGCCACCGCGCTCAAGGGCTGCGGCTGTTGATGTCGCTTCTTCGCCAGAGCGGCTACCACTTCACCGACTTCTCCCCCAGCGGCAACGTCGTCCCGCTGAACCGGAAGCTCGGTTTCATCGATCTGGACACGACCACGAGGCTCCTGGTCAATCTCCCGTGGCCGACGCGCGGGGGAGCACGGATCAGCAGTGCGCCGGCCGAGATCGAATCAGTGCTCGTGGGCCCGGAGCGGAGGATCTACGAAGACCACCGTGCCACGAGCGCGGCTCGACACCTCCTGCTGTTGAGCGGCGACGAGTCCTGCTATGTCGTCTTCCGCAGGGACAGCCGGAAAGGCATCCGAGCCTTCGCGTCCATGTTGTACGTCGGCAACAAGCCGCTGTTCCAGCGGATGATCCGTCCCGTGGGGAGCCACCTGCTTCTGCAGCACGGCGTCGCCGCGACGCTGCTGGAGAGTCGTGTGGTGGGGGAAGCACCCCGAGGCTCGATCGCTCTCACCCGTTCGCGACCCAAGATGTACAAGAGCGACGCCTTGACTCCGGATCAGATCGACTACCTCTACAGCGAGCTCACGTGCCTCGAGTGGTGATCGTCCCCGTCAGCGGCGCGTGAGAAGGAAGGCGAAAAGACAGTGACATATCGACCTCGGTTCGAGACCCGTGACGGTGGCATGCTGCTCGGCGGAATGTCCGTGGAGCGTCTCGCCCGACGAGTGGGGAGCACCCCGTTCTTCGCCTACGACCGTTCGGCGCTCACCGAGCGGATCGCGCTCCTGCGTGCAGAGCTTCCGGACGACCTCGAACTCAGCTACGCGGTCAAAGCCAACCCGATGCCGGCGCTTGTGCAACACCTCAGCGGGATCGTCGACTCGCTCGACGTCGCCTCCGGGGCCGAGATGAAGCTCGCTCTGGACACGCCCCTCCGCGCGGGGGCGATCAGCTTCGCCGGGCCCGCGAAGTCGAACGCGGAGCTGTCGCAGGCGGTCGCGGCAGGGGTGATCATCGAGGTGGAGTCGCCGACGGAGGCGGACCGGGTTTCTCGGATCGGCGACGAGATCGGTGCCCGTCCTCAGGTGGCCATCCGTGTGAACCCGGACTTCGAGGTGAAGGGATCCGGCATGCGGATGGGGGGCGGGTCCCAGCAGTTCGGCGTCGACTCGGAGGACGTGCCGTCGCTGATTCGAAGGCTCGAACTCGCGCACGTCGACCTGCTCGGGTTCCACGTGTTCGCCGGCTCACAGAATCTGCACACCGACATCATCCTGGACGCGCAGATCAAGACGGTCGACCTGCTGCTCGAGCTGGTCGATCAGACCAGCTCGCCGGTGTCGTACCTGAACCTCGGAGGGGGCCTGGGCATCCCTTACTACGACAACGACGCCCCGCTCGACCTGCGCGCTGTGGGCCGGAACCTGGGCACCTGCTGCGTGACCGGATCCGGCCGACGCTTCCCAAGGCGCGCGTCGTTCTCGAGCTGGGTCGCTACATCGTCGGCGAGTGCGGCGTGTACGTGACGAGGGTCGTGGACCGGAAGGTCTCGCGGGGCAAGACCTTCCTCGTCGTGGATGGGGGCATGCACCACCAGATGGCGGCGTCGGGGAACTTCGGCCAGGTGATCAGGCGCAACTATCCCATCGCGGTCGCTGCACGGCTGGATGCAGAGGACGTCGAGCCCGTGCAGGTGGTGGGTTGCCTCTGCACGCCGCTGGACCTTCTCGGAAACGGGGTTCACCTGCCGCATGCCGAGGTGGACGATCTCATCGTGCTGTTCCAGGCTGGGGCCTACGGTCTCACCGCGAGTCCGACGGCCTTTCTCAGCCATCCTGCGCCGCAGGAAGTGCTCGTATGATCGCCCGCCTCGTCGAATCACCGGGGGAAAGAACATGAATGTCAGCAGCGCCACTCTCGACAGCGTCAAGGCCGTCATCGTGAGAACGCTCGAGATCTCCGATCGCGCCGACACTCTGGATGCCGAGACCGCCCTCTTCGGCAGCATGCCCGAGCTCGACTCGCTCGCGCTGCTCGAACTCGCCGTCTCGCTCGAGGAAGAGTTCGGGTTCGTGATCGCCGACGAGGACTTCACGGAGGACGTGTTCGAGACGATCGGATCGCTCGCGGAGTTCGTCGAGCGCCGGCGAACCTGACGGCGCCCTTTTCGACTCAGGCGTCCCGGGCGCTGCAGGCGCGCTTCACCGCGGCGGCGTGCCCATGCACCATGTCGGCGACGCCGGTGCGGATCGCGGGCGGCACCTCTCGCACCGGATCGGCCCGGACGCGGCCGGCGACCACCGCGAGGGCCTCGGCGAGCTCGTGACGATTCGGCTGACGGCGTGACCGGCGACGTGCCGCCCCCACCCGCGCGTCGGTGACCGCGGCAGATGCGCCGGTGGCGTTCGCGATGAGTATCGATCGGGTCGCGTCGAAGGAGACGAGCTCGGCGGCGCCCCCGACGTCGCTGAGGACGAGCGGCAAGCCGGTGGCGGCCGCTTCGGTCGCGGCCACGGCCCAGCCCTCGAAGAAGGAGTTCAGGAGGAACGCGTCGGCCGCCGCGAGCAGGCTCCGTGCGTGGGAGCTGCCCAGCAGGTGGACGCGGTCGGCATGCGGACTGCAGCGTCGGATCGCATCGGCACGCCGCATCTCCGCCCAGTCGGACGCGTCGCCTGCAAAGACGAAACGCGCGTCGGTCAGCCGGGTGTCGAGTGCGTGGAGGAACGAGGCGACCGTACCGGCGACGTTCTTCTGCGAGTCGTAGCGCGCGAGGCAGACGAACACGACGTCGTCGCCGAGCGGCACGCCCAGCACGCGCGCGAGCGCGTGCCGGGCCGCCGCGCGCTCGTCGGCTGCGGCAGGCGGTGGCGCGGGAGCCCCGTTCGGGACGACCCGGAGCTTCCGGGCCTCGTCGAAGGGGAGGTGGCGGGCGTGGAAGTCGCGCACGGTCTCACTCACCGCGACACCCTCCGTGGACCGCCGGATCAACTCGCGGAACGCCGCCCACCTCCGGCGGGTGAAGTGGATCTCGGTGTTGTGCATCGCCGTCACGAGAGGGAGGCCGCTCTCGGCCGCTGCCGCCTCGATGTAGCCTGGCGCGCTGTGCAGGGCGATGGCATCGACGTCGCGGAAGGCGGCAGCTGCCTCGCCGCGAGTGGCCACGGCGCGCACGTCGATCCCACTCGCGCGCAGTCGCGCGGCTCGCACCCCATCCCCGCGACAAACGACCACCGGCCGCACCCCCGCGGAGGGGAGTCCGGCGGCGAGCATCTCGACGACGAAGCCGACGCCGCCGACGTCGAGGCCGTCCGTTGCGAGCGCGCACGTGATGGCGGTGGTCGTTTCGGGCACCGCGGCGACAGCGCTCGCGGTCCCCGCCGACGCGACCGGCGCGAGAACGGGAAGCGGCCGGCGGAGGACCCGGGCGGTGATCCTGTGGACGTATCCGTACCGGATGCGCGGTGGCAGCAGATCCGTCACCGTGACCACCGCGCTGTAGCTGCTCGCCGCCAGCTGCGCGCGGAGGTGCCTGAGGCGCAGCGGGCCGGTCACGTCGCGTCCGACGCGGTGCGCGCCGCGCGAGGCGGCCGCAGGAGTCCCGCGAATGGCCGGCTTCGGGTGTCGGACCACAATGGCCGGAGTGTCGCGGCGGGGACGCCGATCAGCACCCAGACACCGATCTCGTGCATGTGCCCCACGACGTGCGGGAGGTGTCCCAGCGGTCCGAGTGCAGCGATGTCTCGACCGTCGGCGGCGCTGATCAGGAGGAGCTCCGTCGGAGCGCGTTGCTCGATGGCTTCTCGCGCGGCGGCCGTGGAGACGGTCGCGACGGAGAAAGGCTTGCCGAACCGGACCAGGCCATCGGCCGAAGTGGGTGCGCCATCGCCCGTGGCGAGGTCGAGCGACCGCAACGACTTCATATGGCCGCGTGCGAGCGTCTCGTCGATCAGGATTCGGACGTCTGCGAGAACGATGGGGCTGGAAGGCGTGATGCTCGAAAGCGCTCGGGCCTCGAGCGACTCGCCCCACCAGAGGCGCGCGCTTCGCATGCGCCGCAGCTGACGGCCTATGCCGCTCGGCGGGTCGCCTCCCCAGATGGTGCCGCAGGTCGTGCGGAGCGGAACCAGGCCGGGGTACAGCTCCCCGACTCTGTGGTGGGCGAGGTCGAGCGCTTCGAGATTCGTCGTGAGACTGTTGTGGGTGAGTGGGATGTCGAGAGCGACGGCGCGCAGACCCGCGCTCCGTGAGCGCGCGCAGTACTCGACGCCGTACGCGTGCCAGGCGAGCAGTGGATCCTCGCTCAGCGGTTCCTTCAGAACGTGTTCGCGGCGCACGAGCAGGAGCACTTCGTCGAGCGTGTCGACATCTCGAGGTTCGGTGACCACCTCTCCGATGGGGACCACCCGGTCGCGGATGCGACCCAGAATGCGACGACGCGAGTCGATGCCGACGGCTCCTGCGATCCCGATGGCGGGGTCAGCGACGATGACCGCTGCCGCCTCCTCCAGCGCGACGAGTGAGTGCAGAACGACATCCTGGTGGACGAAGGCGATGACGTCGTTCCGGGCGCGTCGCGCGCCGTGGTTGAGTGCCGCTCCGGCGCTCGGGAACGGGTTGCCCCGGTTGTCGATGGCGATGAGCTCGGTCTGCGGGGCGGAGTCGAGTCCGTCGCGGATCGATTGGGCGAGGCACCGTTCCAGCACCTCGGAATCGTTGTACACGCACACGATCGAGGTCGGTGTCCGCGACGCAGGATCGGACTCTGGCATCGGCCACCCCCAGGGTGAGACATCGCTCAGCATCTCCGTGGGAATTCTACTCGCCGAGGGAGAAAAGGCCCGGTTCAACGTCGATTCTGTGTCTGCCGGACCCGATGGTCGAGACGATGAAATCTCTCTCACACGGCATTAGATGTCGCTCATCTGGCAGGTCGGGAGGCAGTGGCCCGCCTAGCATCGCCTGTGCCTCCCCCGAGAAACCCCCTGGATGTGTCATGCAAACCCGAACCCAGCGTCGCCGTGCCCGTGTGCGTGCCTTTCGTGCACGTTTGGCCCTCATCCTCGCTGCTGTGCTCGGCCTGACCACCCTGGTCGCCGCACCGGGTGTGGCAGCTGTGGCTGCTGCGGGCGCGACGGTCGGCATGTTCGCCGATGACCTGACTCCATCGGACGCCGCGTCGGGGAGGGGCCGCGCCATCGAACTCGGAGTGAAGTTCTCGCCGACGCGCGACGGGGCCGTCACGGCGCTGCAGTACTACCAGGGTCCAGCCGCCAGTGGTGTCAGGCACGCGACACTGTGGTCCTCTCGAGGAACCCCGCTGGCGCGCGTGGCGTTCGCGCCGACCACGACGGTGGGCTGGCGCACGATCGAGCTGGCGCAGTCCGTCAGACTGCAGGCGGGCCGGAGCTACACAGTGTCCTACCACGCGCCCGAGGGCCGTTACCCGGTGACCGAGCGAGCCCTGACGGCCAAGCGCACCACGAACGGATTCGTGCTCGAACGCGGCGCCGGCGTCTACCGCTTCGGCGACAGCCGCTTCCCCAGCCGCTCTGCGCGGGGGTCCAACTTCCTCGTCGACATCGTCTACCGGCCGGACCTGCCCTCGACGGCGCCCAGCCCGACGGCGACTCCGCGCCCCACCGCGACGCCGACCCCGACGCCGACCCCGACTCCGACCCCGACTCCGACGCCGACGCCGACTCCGACCCCGACGCCGACAACGCCTCCTACGACTGCTCCCGGTCCAGGCGTCGGCACGCAGAAGAACTGCATCGTCCTGCCGAGCGCATGCGGGTACCCGGACGAGACGAACACCGGGGTGGCGAACCGCGCCGCACTCATCCGCGTACCGCAGGATGCGACCAGCGGCTCGGGGTGGACCTATCGGTCGGACATCCGCGCGGTTCAGACCACCGGCAATGGCGCGGTCATTCAGAACCTGAGCATCGACAAGGGGATGATCATCGTGGCGCACAGCGGCGTCACGCTCCGCAACATCTACCTCGATGCGGGGGGCTACTATCCCATCGACTGCGACTACACGGGTGTCACCCGGGACGCGCACAGCTGCCTCGGGCTGACGGCTGAGAACATCGAGGTCAACGGGACGCCGGCCTGCCAGGCGGCCATGGCCTTCCGCGGCTACACCGCACGGAACCTGTACGTGCACGGCTGCCTCGACGGTTTCAAGGCGGAGAAGGACGTGGTCATCGAGAACAGCTACGTCACCGCGCTCGCGGTGATCGACGGCTCGCACAACGACGGTGTGCAGATGACCGCCGACGGCAACATCGTCGTGAAGCACAGCACCTTCAAGCTGGGGAACCAGTCGGGCGTCAATGCCGTCTTCCAGATGGGCACGAAGGATCGGGGCGGCAGGGATGTCACGATCCAGAGCAACCTCATCGACGGGGGCGCATGGATGCTGAACTCCACGCCGATCACGAACATCGTGGTGAAGGACAACCGCTTCACCCGCCGCGCGGTATACGGCATCGGCGACGTGAGCGGTGGTACCTGGACGGGCAACATCTGGGACGACACGCTGGCGCCGATCCCCCAGAACGACTGACTCCACTCACCGCCTTCGCGGCGACGACTCGTGCCGGCTGGATCCGAATCCAGCCGGCACGAAGCTTTCGCCGGTAGCCTGTCACCTGTGCGGCCAATGGGGGCCCGCCTGCCCGGATGAGGAGGCGGTCGTGACGGTGCGAGAGATCCTGGGCGTCGTCGCGCGGCGATGGTATACGTCCGTCTTCGCGTTCGCGGTCGTCGTGGTGCTCACGTTCCTGATGCTGCAGGACGGCGGCATCTACACGACGCGCACGGTGGTCGATTTCCGGTGGCCGGGCACCGCGCGACTCGACCCGCTCAACGGCTTCGCCGACGAGAGCGTCATCGCATTCGCGGGCCTCGTGGCCCAGAAGGTGAACATCGGCCACGAGCCGGATCGCTATGCGACGGATGAAGCTCCTCTGTACGGCGCGGGCAAGCGCGAGGCCGAATTCGTCGAGGTGGCGTTCGTGGGGAGCCAGTTCGCCTCGGCGTATCCGGACGCGGCGATCGAGGTTCACGTCATCGGACGTGCGCGAGAATCGGTGGAGGCGCGACAGAAGGCATTGGTCGACGATGTCCTGCAGACGGCCATCCGCCTGCAGGAAGAGGCGGACGCCGTGCCGTCGCATCTGATCACGCAGGAGGTTCGACCGCTGTCGACGCGGATCGACTACATCTCGCCGTCCTGGGTGAGCAAGATCTCGGCGTTCGCGGCGATGGCCGCGGCCGGAGCGATCACGGGCGTCGGCGTCGCGTTGTTGTGGGAGAAGGCCAGCCTTCGCCTGCATCGAAGCAACCGGCGGGGGCGAGTGGAGGCGCAATGAAACCCGCGGATGTTCTTCAGCTCCTTCGGCGCCGTTGGTACATCGTGCTTCCGGGGCTGCTGTTGGCCGTTGCCGCCGTCGTGGGGACGTGGGCTGTCGTGGGCCCGCAGTACGAGCGCACCGGGACACAGATGCTTCTGCCGGGTGCGGCGAACCTCCCCGAGGGGGCGACAAACCCCTTCCTCTTCATCAGCGGGCTCCAGATCCCCGCGGACGTCCTTGTGCAGTCGGTCGGCGACCCGATCGGGCTCGCCGCCACCCTGAGCGACTATCCCGACAGTGAAGTGGTCGTCGAACGCGCCACGGGCTCGGCGCCGATCATCCGAACGATCGTGACGTCCCCGAGCGACGCCGAGGCCGAGGCGCTGCTGGCGGTGGTCATGAACCACGCCGTCGAGGTCCTGGACGACCTTCAGACGTCGGAGAACATCCCCCCGGCATCCCGCATCGAGATCGTCACGCTGACGACGGATGTCGAGAGCACGCAGCTCCAGCGCACGCGCATCGTCTCCGCCGCCGCCGCCGGCATCGGTGTGCTGGCGGTCACGCTCGGGCTCACTGCACTCGTGGACGGGCTCGCAAGACGCAGACGGCGTGCGACCTCAGCCGTCGATGCCGCCGAGTCCGACAAGGACGCGGTCCTCGACTAGCCAAGGCGGGGCATTGCAATGAGCGAGCGTCACCACGGGTCGATTCCTGTCTCGGCGGTCGACCACATCGGGATCGTCCACAAGCTTCCCTGGGACGCGGCGCGCCTGGTGATCGTCTACGTGGTGCTGCTCTACGCGGTGCCGTCGAATGTGACGATCAGCAGCATGGGAGCTCTGGGGCGGCCGCACTTCCTCTGGGGGCTCGCGATGTTCGCGTTCTGGGCGGTCTCGCGCCTCCAATGGCGCAGCGTCGACGTCGTGAGCACATGGCAACCCGTTCGTGTCGCGTTCGTCGTGTTCTTCGTGATCGCGCTGGTGAGCTTCGCTGAGGCGATGCTGCGCGGGCAGCCCGGGGATCAGGTCAGCCAGCTGATCACGTCCATGCTCAGGCTGTTGTCATGGGCGGGGGTGCTGCTGGTCATCATCGATGGGGTGCGCACGATGCGCGACGTCTCGCGCATCATCCGCGTCGTAGCCATCGGTGCCGCGCTGCTCGCCCTGCTCGCGCTGCTGCAGAGCTTCACCGGTCAATCGTACGTGGACTTCTGGGGATCGATCCCGGGACTCGCCACCGGAGACGGCGGCATCGCCGAGCGCGCCGGACGGATCAGGCCCGCAGCGACAGCGACCCACCCGCTCGAGTTCGGCACGATCCTCAATGCGGCGCTGCCGCTCTGTGTCGCGGGCGCGCTCTCGCAGGGCTTCGGCAGGGGGCGGGCCAGAAGCTCTGTCGCGTGGTGGTGGGGTGCGAGCGCTCTCCTGACCGTCGTGGCTTTGATGAGCGTTTCCCGCTCCTCCATCATCGGACTCGCCGTCGCGGTCGTTCTGATCGTCCCCGCGATGCCCCGGAGGACTCGTCTGCTGGTCGTCTTGGGTGGTTTTGCCGTGATTGCGGTGATGGTCGCTCTGACGCCGGGACTCGTCGGTACGACGCTCAGCCTCTTCACCAGCACTGATGGAAGCACGCTGTCCCGCACGGGCGCACTCGAAAGGCTCCCGGGTTTCGTCTCGGCGTCGCCACTCATCGGCATCGGGTTCGGCACGTTCCTGCCCCGTTACTACGTTTTCGACAACGGGTGGGCAGGGCTTGCGATCGAACTCGGGATACTGGGTGTCGTCGCGTTCGCGGGCCTGATCGGCGCAGCTGTGTGGAGCGCATGGCAGGCGCGGCGCAGGTCCGAGTCGCCTCTCGTCGGGCTCACGGGCCACGCAGTTGCCGCATCGGTGATCACGGCCGCAGTTGTCCTCGCGTTTTTCGATGGCCTCGCTTTTCCGATGTCGGGAGGGTTCCTGTTCGTCATGATGGGCCTCTGCGCGGCAATCCGGTCGGTGTCCATGGTCGAAACGCGGGCCGTGGGTGTGGCGATCGCCTCCGATGCTTTCGAGGAGTCGACGGAGGTGCGCCGACAGAGCCGCCGGGTCGCGCGTTCGCTGCCGGCCAAGCGCGCCGCCTCGTAGTCAATCCGCTCGCGTGGCGCCGGTGACGACTCCGATGCGCTCGACGAAGGTCTGCTCCAGGGTGCGCACGTAGGTCTTCGTGAGGTGCGAGCCGTCGGACCAGACCAGCACGCCGCCGATGACCACAGGGCAGTCTCCCGTGCCGGGGCACACGACATCGGTGAAGTCGACCGTTCGCACGCCCGGTGCGCGCTGTACTCCCGCTGCAAGCGGCTCGTTCGCCGCAAGCGCCGCAGCCCGCGGCAGACTGCACCCCGACGCGCCGCGGGCTCCGAGACAGGACGGGACGTCTCCGATGCCGGCGAGGTTGGCGTTCGGGGTGTCTGCGATCACGATCACCTGGGACCCCGCGGCAGTCAACTGGTTCCAGGCGGCGGCGTACTCCGCTCCCACGCCAGCGGCGGTCTCCCGGAACTGCGCCGATCCCGGGTCACTGCTCGTCTGATCAAGCGCGTCCCAGCCCTGCGCGGATACGAGTACGAACTCGTACCCCTTCTGCGAGAGTTCAGCGAGAGTCGCCTGCTGCCAGCGGGCACAATCGCGCACCGTGGACTGAGGGAGTCCGGCTTGCGGCAGGAACAACGGGCACGCCCCCGCGAGGTAGGTGGTGACGCGCCACCCGTACGCCTCGGCGGCCGCTTCCACAGCGAGCAGCCATTGGGTGGCATGCGAGTCGCCGACGAGCGCGACAGGGATCCCGTCGGCGGGACCCCGTTCGCAATGGTGCTCCATCGTCGGTGCGACCTGGCAGCCGTCGAGCGCGGACTGGTCCCTGCCGGCGATCAGCAGACCCGGCACGAAGTCGGTCTGCGACCCCTCGGACGGGCAGGAGTCCGATGTCAGCGATGCCGCACCATGGCACGGGGAGGACTCCTCTTCGGCGGCAGCGACGGCGTCACGCTGCGCGGATGCCTCGGACTCGACGAGCGCCAACGGCGGCCACGCGAGCAGCGCAACCGCCAGCATCCCGGCAAGCGCTCCGACCATGGTTCTGGACTCCAGACGCCTCGGAGCGGAACGTGCGTTCGGCGTGCTCCCGAGGCGGATGAAGGGGATCTCGACGTAGGTGCGGGTGAGCCAGGCGAGCACGAGCGTCGCGATGAGGATCGCGAACTTCCCGACGGCGCTGCGTGTCGCATCGCCCAGCGCGAGCGGGACGAGGATCAGCAGCGGCCAATGCCAGAGGTAGATGGCGTACGACCCGTCGCCCACGCGCTGGACCGGTGCGAGCTCAGCCACGGGTTGGAGGCTGAGCACTCCACGAGGCTGGTTCGCAGCGATGACGAGCAGAGCACCGACGACCGGCACCAGCGCGATCCACCCGGGGAACGCGGTCGTGCCACCGTAGGTGATGGCAGTCACCACCATGAGCGCAAGGCCGAGCCACACTGCGGCGATCCGGATCCATCGGGGAAGACCGCCCACCCACGATGACGGCAGAAACGTCAGCAGGGCGCCCAGTCCGAACTCCCAGGCGCGTGTCGGGGTCGCGAAGTAGGCCACGCTGGGATCGGAAGCCGTCCACACGACTGAGGTGACGAAACTGGCGGCCGTGATGCCGGCGAGCAGCCAGAACGTGATGCTCCGATGGGCGGTCCGGGCGACGAGCGCGCCGGCGACCAGGATCAGCAGTGGCCAGACGAGGTAGAACTGCTCCTCGGTCGACAGCGACCAGTAGTGGTTGGCAGGGTTGCTGGCGGCCACGCTGCCGCTGAGGTAGTCGGTAGCCGTGGCCGCGAGGAACCAGTTCTCCACGTAGAACGCGCTCGCGATGATCGCACCGAGGTCGATGGGCCAGTGGGGCTTCGGCACCCAGATGATGATGCCGACAGTGGTGACGAACAGGACGAGCAGCGACGCGGGAAGCAGCCTGCGGATGCGCCGGCCGTAGAACCCCATGAGTGACAGTCCGCGCGGGCCTTCGGCCATTTGCCGCAGGTGCGCGGTGATGAGGAATCCGGAGATCACAAAGAACACGTCGACGCCGACGTATCCCCCCGGAAGCAGGGTCGGCCAGAAGTGATACACCACTACGAGGATGACGGCGATCGCTCGCAGCGCCTGGATGTCGGCCCGGAACCGGTCATCGGATGCCCCGCGACGGGGGCGCGCGGGTGCGTGCGGGAGCGGTTGCGCCGCAACCCGCACCTCGTCGAGCGCCGGCACGTGACCGGGACCGGAGGGCGCAGTCATGTCGGCCTGCTTCGCGCTTCCCGGAGCGGCTGCGCTGAACTCGGCGACGGGGCATCCTCCGGCCGCGCCCGGGAGCGCGCGGCCGCGGCGTCCGCGATGAAGCGGAGGACAGTCTCGTCGGTCGAGGTGTTCGACTGAACGTGGATGGCGAGATCGTCCGGAGCCAGCGTGTCGACGAATCGGTGCGCGGCAGCCATCGTCAGCGGTGTCGGACCCCAGTGACTGTGACTCAGGCTGCGCTCACCGACGAATGTCCGCCGGGCGGGCTCGGCGAGCAGCATCGTGTAGGTGCCGTAGGTGATGAACTCGGAGAAGTCCAGGCTCTGCCCTATGCAGTCCTGCCAGTGCCGACCCGTCGTCGTCTCGATCCTGGCGAGCATGTCCCGCACCAGGGACGGATCCCAGCTCACGATCCCGGCGATGTAGTCCGGCGAGTGGCTCTCGGTCTCGGCGACACCCAGCAGGGCGAGCGCCTTCGCGCGCTGCGCGAGGTGGCGCCTCATGTCCGGGGTGATGCCGTCCGGCAGCCGGTACAGGCGCACGACGCCGTCGCTGGTCCGGAAGGTGGACTCGTCCACAGGACGCACCAGGAGCACATCCGAGTCGATGATGAGGGCGACATCGACCTGCAGCTCCGACACGACCGCGAGCTTGACCATCTGCTGCAGGATCCAGCCGCGGATCGGAGGCCAGGGCCGAGTGGCGTTGAGCGCCGCGATCCGGAACCCCCGCGGGAGGCGGGGGATCCGCGCGAGCCTCGTCGCCGGGATGAATCGCTTGGGCAGCGCCGCCCGCTCGCTCACAACGGTGAGGCGAGCGGACCCGATCGACTCGAACAGCGGCGCGTCGATCGCCGGCACGGCCACGATGTGCTGCGTCGACGGGTTGGTGTGTTCGAGAACCGATGCATGCAGTCGTGCGAACGACCGTAAGTCCGGCTTGTGGCTCGTGGTGACGATGGCAAGAGTCATGGCGACGCGCTCCCTCCGCCGTCATTCGTCGCGCGAGGTGCGGCAGGTTCGGAGGCCTTCGGCAGCGTCGACCACGACTTCGGCGAGACGATGGTGGACAGGATCGCCCGATGCCCTGCGTCGCGTGAACGCACGAAATGGTTCAGCACCGCCACGCCGTGGAACAGTGCTGTGCCGACAGGACCGTGATGACTCTCGAAGTACCGGATGCGATTGACCGCGAGCAGTCTGTCGAGCTCGACGGACGCGCCCGAGCCCCCTTCGGAGTGGCGGACCACCGCAGAGGGCTCGAACCACGTCGCATACCCCGCTTCGCGGGCGCGGCGGAAGTAGTCGGTCTCCTCGGAGTAGAGGAAGTACCGCTCATCCCAGTCGCCGACGGCGTCCGCGGCTCCTCGCGAGATGAGCAGCGCGGCGCCGGTGGCCCAGTCGATCCGATGGGCTGTCCGGTACTCCCGAGGCGACAGGACGACCTCAGCGAGGGCTGCGGGACGTCGTCGGAACCGACCGCCGAAGACCGCATCGCCGAAGGAGCGCAGCACGCTCGGCTCGCGCCGCAGCGAGACGGTGCGCCGATCGCCGCCGTCGAGGATCGTCGGAACGACGATGCCGACATCCTGCTGCCCCAGGCGCTCGCGCATCGCCGTGATCGCGCCCGCACCGATGACCAGGTCGGGGTTGAGGACCAGGATGGCGTCGGCGTCGCCGACGGCTCTCATCGCGACGTTGATGCCGCCCGCATAACCGAGATTCCCCCCTGTCTGCAGCGTGACGACATCGCTGTGCGCCCGCGCGGCCGCGATGGTGTCGTCGGGGGACGCGTTGTCGGCGACGATCACGCGCAGCCGATGGTCGCCCGACTCCTGCCGCAGCGATCCGATCAAGCGGTCGATGTGGGTCGCACTGCGGTAGGTCACGACGATGACGCAGACGTCGGCGCGGTCGCCCATACCGACGAACCGGCCGGTCTGCGACGGCTTGTCGCCTGACACAGCCACGAGCTCACCAGCGGACTGACGATGCCGGTTGTCCATGTGTCAGTCCTCACCGTCGGGCATGCGATAGTTGTCCCCATGTCCGCGCCGACGCGACGCCAAGTGGGGGTGCTCTGGGCTCTCGGCGTCTACGTGGTCGTCGTCGCCGTCGTCGTGCTGAGCCCGGTGTCGTATCGCTCGATCGTGCATGCCATCGGCGATGGGATCCGCGACGTCCTGGGCGTCTCGCCGTTCGGCACGGGATGGATCGAGTTCGGCGCGAACATCCTCATGTTCGTGCCACTCGGGCTCCTGCTCACGCTCCTGCTCCGCAATCACTGGTACGGCGTGGTGCTGGCGCTCGTGCTGTCGGCGGGCGTCGAACTCGCGCAGATCGTGATTCCGTCCCGTCAGCCGAGCCTCCGCGACATCGTTGCGAATGTCCTGGGTGCTGCGGTCGGCGCGGCGCTCGCCTGGATCTTCGTGCTGCGACGACGACAAGCCCACAGATCCGACGCTCCGGACTGACGGAGCGACGGGCCGCGCAGTCGGGCACATGACGCTCATGGACGCACCACCGACGGCGACCATGCGTGCTCGATGAACACCTCTGGGACACCCGACCCATCGGTTCTGAGCGACCATACGTCGGTGTCGCCGGACTGATCCTCGCGGGGCATCCCGTAGAGAATCGTGCTGTCATCGAGCCACTCGATCTGATCGTCGACGCTGCGGGACTCCGTCAGCGTCCTGACCTCGCCCGTCGCGAGGTCCATGATCGCGGGCGTCCAATACGCGGTCGGACCCGATCCGGCGGTCACGCGCTTGAACGCGATACGCGTGCGGTCCGGCGACAGAGACGGGCACTCGACCCCCTCGGCGACGGTTGTCAGCGTGCGCGTCGGAATGTCGCCGTGCACCAGGTACGTCCGGCCGGACCCCGTCATTCCGACCGTCGCATAGAACGTGGTGTCGTCGACGAAGGTCACGCCCCAGAAGTTGCGGTCGATCGGCGCGCTGGCCGTGCCGTCGACGATGAGCGTCCACTCTTCGAAGTCGCCGAGGTCATCGCCGGCATCATCGTGGATCACCGTCTCGGTCGAGAACCCGATTGTCGCGTACGAATGGCCCGAGACGAACGACGTCGTCGCGATCCGCGCGCCGTCGTCCGAGATCCGGGTTCGGCTGGGGATGCCGGGCAGCGGCCAGGTGAGGACGACCGTGCCGTCGTTCGCGTACAGCGACGCCGAGTACGAAGGGACGACTCCCCGCTCGGTCCGAAGGCACGAGAACTCGTCGTCGACGGCGTCGACGCGATCGCACGCGACTTCGGTGACGGCCCTGGGACCGGTCGGGTCCCCGAGCGGCACGCTTGCGACGAGTCCGTACCCATCCCCGAAGGCCGTGTTGCGGAAGACCACCCGGTCGCCTGAGGCCCACTCCGTCGGCGCGGTTATCGCGACCGCGCTGCGGGCTTCCAGACGGAGCCGGGACTGCTGCCAGGCGACGAGGCCGAGGACGGCGGTCGCGCCGAGCGCGACGACGGAGAGACCAGCCACGAGGAGCCACTTCACGCGATCGTTCACGGCTCGCCGACCTCCGCGGGCAGAGCGTCGGAGTCGCTCGCGACAGCCAGCGGGCGCGTGACCGAGAGGTACGGATGGAGGAGAAGAGCGACGGCCGGAATCGCGACGGCGAGCAGCCCTGCGACGATCAGCATCGATGTCTCGGGACCAACGAGGTACCAGAGGACACCGAACCCTGTCGCCGCCAGGAAGCGGGTCAGCGCGACGACCGTCTGCGCGGCGGCGATGCCCGTCCCGCGCGTTTCGGGCGACGTCAATTGGCTCGCCAGCGCCGCCAGCACCCCGTCCGTGGAGGCGTAGAACCCGCCGAGGAGGGCGAGGCACAGGATGATCGACGCGACATCGGCGATCG
Organism: Microbacterium sp. HJ5; assembly: GCF_054824025.1. Classification (NCBI taxonomy): domain Bacteria; kingdom Bacillati; phylum Actinomycetota; class Actinomycetes; order Micrococcales; family Microbacteriaceae; genus Microbacterium; species Microbacterium sp. HJ5. The sequence goes on along the minus strand of NZ_JSYE01000052.1, from coordinate 7,873 downwards.
GCGTGGCGGCGATCACATACGCGGCCAGCAGCGATGCGTGACCGAACACGAAGACGCGGGCTCGCCCGACGCGATCCGACAGTCGGCCGAGTGGGATGGCCAACGCCAGGAAGGCGAGGTTCGTCCCGACGTAGAGCAACGGAAACCACTGCGCGGCGAAGTCGCTCCGCGACTGGAGCACGAGGTAGACGAAACCGTCACCGATCGTCAGCAGCCCGAGGAGTCCTGCCGCCGCGAGGACACGGCGCATGGGGCCGGTGGTCACGGCGGCCCAGTCGAACTTCTTTCGCACCCGCGAGGCCGCCGGCGCGGCGGCATCCGTCACTGCTTCGTCGTGCGCGGCGCGCGTGCGGACGTTCGGCACCACGAGCCCGAGGATGAGCACGCCGATGAGCGCGAACGCGAGGGAGGCGACGAACACGGTGTGGAAGCCATCGGGAATCGCCAACAGGATGAAGAACGCGATGAGCGGGCCGATCGCCGCGCCGATGTTGTCCAGCGTCCGATGCACGCCGAAGGACGTGCCCAGGATCTCGGGCTCCGATGCGGCCGTGATGAGCGCATCGCGTGGTGCCGTGCGGATGCCCTTTCCGATGCGGTCGACCGCGATGACCGCGGTGATCGCGGCGAATCCGGAGGCGAACAGCAGGCCCACGCGCGCCACCGCGGCGAGCGCGTACCCCACGAATGCGACCCACTTGGGCATGTCGTACCGGTCTGAGGCGTAGCCGCCCACGATGCGCACGACGGCGCTGACGCCTTGGTAGAGGCCGTCGATGAACCCGAAGGCGATGGTCGACAGCCCCAGCACGCCCGTGATGTAGAGGGGCAGGATGGCGGCGACCGACTCCGACGAGACATCCGTGAGCAACGAGACGATGCCGAGCGTGACCACGGTGGAGGACACCGTTCGCGCACCGCGGTTCCTCCGCGGCGGATCGCCGACCTCGGATTCGGCTTCGGGTGCGGGCGAGTTGGAGAAGGAGATGTACAACGGGCGCCTCAACTCGTTCTGAAGACGCCGTAGACCGTATAGACGGTGCCGGTGCCGGCGGACGCGCTGAAGGCCAGCGAGAGCGAGGAGTGCGCGTCCGAGTACGACGCGTCCGTCCCGCCGCTTGCGCCGGCATCGGCGAGCCCGAGGTCGCCCCACAGGGCGCGGTAGTACTGGCTCACTTCGTCCGGTGTCGCGTCGGTGCGAGCCTGCAGAGTGACCTGCATCGTGCTCCCCTCGGTCGCGATGGAACTCTGGAGCACGTTCGAGGGTGGCGCCGGCCCCATCACCTCCGCGGGGAAACCGTCGACGAGTTGACCGGTTGCCGACCCGGTCTCCGGCAGCGGTGCGCTCACCAGCGGGGAGGGGGTTCGGAGCGGGGGAAGCCGATCGGTCGGCTGAGCCGTCGCGTCGGGCGTCTGCACTTCGCTGCCCATCGTCGGCGTTGCCCCGGGGAGCGGTCCCTGAGTCTGAGTCGAGGCCGGGGACGGAGCGGTCGCCGCATCCGTCGCGTCGGGTGCGTCTGAGCTGCCCCCCGTCATGAACAGCCAGAGGGCGAGGGCCATTCCGGCCGCCACAACGGCTCCGACGATCCACAGCACGCGTCGCATGGCGGGTGTGAGGCCCCGGCGCTCGCCGGAGTCCGGTGCGATGCCCTCGGTTCGGTCCCGCGGGACCGTCCCCTGCTCTTCGCCCATGTCGCGTTCCCCAGACTGCGATCCGGCGTCCCTCGACGGGATGCCTCTTTTCCGGCCGTACCGCGTGCGCGGTCGGCTACCTCATGCGCTTGACGGTGCTGGCCAAGACGTTCCTCAGCTCGTGCATGCCGGGCCGACGTCGAGCGATACGTGCCACGGAGTCGACGGTGTCGGCGGCAGTGACGCTGTAGCGCGCCTGCATCCATGCGCTTCTCCGGGCCGGGTACCGGTCACTGGAGTAGACGGTCCGGTAGCCCGCGCTCTTGAGGCGCCGCAGCGCGGTGCGGTCGTAGCCGCCGAGGGGGAACGCCGCCTCCGTGATCGTCGCGCCGCTGGCCTCTTCGAGGGCCTTGCGCGCCTCGAGGAACTCTCGGCCGGCCTCGACGTCGGTGAGGTCACGCCATGTGGTGTGCGTCCATCCGTGGGAGCCGATCGGCATCCCAGCGGCGCGCAGCCCGCGAAGATCGGCGCTGTCAAGGCTCGCCGGATCGTCGAGCCGGCCGGCGAGGGGGAAGAACGTCGCGGTGAGCCCGCGGTCGCGAAGAGCCGGCAGTGCGACGTCGACGTCGGATCGGTTGCCGTCGTCGAAGCTGAGCCGCACGTCCTCGAGCGGCGCCACCAGGTCGAGCACCCTCAAGAAGATGTCTTGACTCATCCAGTACCCGGCTTCCCCGGGCTCGTGCTCCCGTGGGCAGATTCCGACGCCGTGGAAGCAGAGATTGACGATCATGGCTGAGCCTCGATCCACGAGGGGGTTGCGACGCGTGTGGTCTCGTCGCGGCCCCAGGCGCTTCCCGCAGGCCGGGTGCGACGCGCGCGGAGCGCCGCTGTCACGGTGATCAGCAGATAGGGCACCGCCGCGAATGCCAGGTGAGGATGCGGCACGACCACATCGCGCAGCCACGCCCACCTGTCCGACTCCCTCACCGATGCGTCGACCTCGCCGGCCGCTGCTGCCGATCGCATCTCGGCGTTGCCACGACGCACGCGCACGAGGCGGTTCACCAGCGCCCTCGTCGTGCGCGGCGCCTCCACGATGACGACGACATCGTCGGCCTCGGCCTTCTCGGCGGGCGAGAACTGGGAGTCCAGGAACAGGTCATCGGCCGTCAGGGACGGGAACCGGTCGAACCGTACACGGCCGGACTCGGAGATCGCGATCATTCCGCGCCCGAACAGGCCGTCCCGAAAGGCGGGGAGGCGCCCGTTGATCGCGAAGTACGCCCGGACGGGCAGCGGGCGACCGGATGTCTCCATCCTTCGTCGTGGCACGGCCGCGAGCGCGCCCTCCTCGAGGAGCCGCTCGAGCGCGGCGATGCCGTGGGCGGGCACGCGGATGTCGGCGTCGAGGTACACCCTGGGGAACCCGGTCGCCTGCTCATCGCCGGCGTTGAGTGCTCCCGGCTTGCCGGGCTCGGCGCGTTCGACGACGATGGCGCCGCGGTCGCGCGCGATCTCGGCCGTGCGATCGGTGCAGCCGTTCGCGCTCACGATGATCTCGGCATCCGAGCTTGTCGCGTGCCGAAGCGCATCCAGACACGGCCCCATGACCGTCTCCTCGTTGTGCGCGGCGATGATGATGCTCACCATGCGCGGGCCCCCCTGCATGAGTGCCATCCGCCCTTCATCGGCCTCGTCCGCCGGTGCTGTGCGCTGCCGTGCGCGCTGCCCTGGGGATCCGCGGCCGCCGCCCGGTTGGGGGAAAGGGCACCTGCCGCGTGCGCGTCCTCCAGTGTGCACCTGGTGAACGGCGACGGCGCGCGACCACGGATCCGGCTGGCTTCGGCCGACGACGCCATTGTCGTCGGCCGAATTCTCTCGACGGCCATCAGTACGCCCCTCTCGGCGTGATCATCACCTTGGCGGTGCGCCACATGATCATGAGATCCGTTGCGAGCGACCAGTTCTCGACATAGCGGAGGTCGAGCCGCACGCTGTCGTCCCAGGACAGGTCGCTGCGACCGCTGATCTGCCACAGCCCGGTGATCCCGGGCTTGATGTACAGCCGCCGGCACGCGGTGCCGTCATAGGTCGTCGCCTCGCTCGGAAGCGGAGGCCGTGGGCCGACGATGCTCATGTCGCCACGCAGGACGTTGAGGAACTGGGGCAGTTCGTCGAGCGAGTACTTCCGGAGCACTCTTCCCACCCGTGTGACACGCGGGTCGCGCTTGATCTTGAACAGCGGGCCGGATGCCTCGTTCCCGACGAGCAGCTCCTCGCGCCGCTCTTCGGCGTCGACGGTCATCGTGCGGAACTTCAGCATCGAGAACTGGCGGCCGTCTCGGCCCACGCGCTGCTGGCGGAACAGCACGGGGCCGTCCGAGTCGCCCTTGATGAGCACGGCGAGCAGGGGTGCGAGCAGGGCGATGGGCACCAGCGCGAGCAGGGACAGACAGATGTCCAGCCCCCGTTTGATGGCGTGCATCCCCCCTTCGAACTCCGGGATCTTGACCTGAACGAGCGGGAGTCCGTCGAGGGGGCGGAGGGAGAGACGGGGGCCCGCCACGTCGGTGAGCCGGTTGCAGAGGACGAGTTCGGCCGCGCTCCCCTCCAGCTCCCACCCCAGCCGGCGGACGAAGTCCCGGTCCTCGTGCGGCGTGCTCGCAACCACGATGGCGTCGGCGCCGGTGAGCCGGCCGTACGCGGCGGTGCGATCGACGGTGCCGACGACGGGATACGCATGTCCGTCGACGTGGATCGGATCCTCGCCGCCGTCGGTGGTCGTGGCGCCGATGACGCGGTAGCCGTGGTGCGAGTCGTGGACGAGTCGCTCGATGACGTACTCCACGTCGTCGCGTGTGCCGGCGACGATGACTCGCGAGAGGCACTCGCCCTGCGCACGCTCGTGGATCAGCCGCTTGCGCCACAGCCAGCGCTCTACGACCAGCAGCAGCAGTCCCAACGGCAGTGCGACCACCAGCTGCATCCGCAGCCCCGGCAGCTGGAAGACGAGGAAGATGATCGACAGCAGTCCGAAGGCGAGGCCGCTCGCGTGTGCGACCCGTGTGTACTCCGTCGCGCCGGATCCGAGGACGGCCGGTTCGCGCGAGCGGATCAGCCACAGCAGGACCAGCCAGGAGCCGCCCACCAGCACGGCGACGCGGAAGGTCGGGTCGAACGTCGTCGCGCGGGACAACCCGGCGAGACCCAGCACCTCGGTCGCGGCAACGGCGCCCGCCACCGCTGCTGCGTCGGTGAGGGCGAGTCGCCGCCTGTGGCGGCGCTCCCATTGGCGCCTTCGCTCCAGCGAAGGCTGCACGCGCGGCGCGATCGCCGCGGGCAGGAGGCCCGGCCGTGGAGGGCGCGGAGTCGCCGGGAGACGACGAAGGTTTCGGGTCCCTTCGTCGTCGCCCGAAGGCGACTCCACGCCGGTCACGGTCGGCTTCAGGCCGCGAACCACCGTACGCACGTCAGTGCGTCCTTTGTAGCCATATCATCCCCAGGACATGCGCGAACGACGACCCCGTCGTTCCATCGATCCCCACGCGTCGGCTCGATCGGTTTCGGGTTCGATCGAACTGTAGGACCCCCAGGTCCCGTCGCGCGGTGCCACTGTACTCCCGGCCACGGTGGAATGGAAGATCCAATTTGACGGGGGCCGATCAATCCTGATATGGCCTCGTCGCGACCCCCCAACCTGGGCCATATGCGGAGTCGAGCATGGTAGCGTCCGGCTCATGCTGCCCCCGGACTGGATCGAGCACCGGCGGCCCGACGGAGAGGTCCTGGGCTGGATGGTCGCCGACGGCGACGGGTTCCGTGTGCATGACCTCCTCGGGCGCGAGCGCTCGGCAGGGCCGCTGGAGTGGCTCGACGCGGAGGAGCTCCTCGATGACCTGGGCATCGGCTACCTCGCCGACCGGTGGACGCTGCGGTTCGCCGACGGCAGCGAGCGACCCGTACGCATCTCCGAGGCGAGCCCCCGCGGTATCACGGTCGTCGCCGACGAGTTCGGCATGGCGTCGGCCGTGGGCGCCGAGCTGGAGCGCTTCCGACTGACGTTCCCGGCGCCGGCGGAGCTGCGGCCCGAGCGCTGAGCGCCCGCTCGCTCTGACCCGCGCGGGCCGACCGAGCAACCGCGTGCGCCGAGCGCCGGCGCACAGACGAAGGGCGCCCGGCGGCCGAAGCCACCGAGCGCCCTCCGATCAGCAGGTCAGCTCTGGGCTGCTGCCAGCGCGTTCAGCGCGGCCACGACGTCGGAGCCCGGCAGGCCCGACTTGCGCGCGGCGTTGTCGAGCTGCGCCTGGATCGCCTTCGCGCTCGACCCGTCCGCAACCAGGACCTCGGCCTCGGCCACGTGCTTGCGCACCTGGGTCAGGGCCTTGCCGCTCAGCGAGCCGTCGCGCTCCGCCTGGTCGATGTACGACTTGACGACCGCGAAGCTCGGCGCGTGGCCGTACTTCGGCTGCGCCTGCGCGTTGAACGCGTCGAGCACGTACTCGCCGGCGGCGGCGATCTCGTTCTCGCTCAGGTGCTCGCTCGGCTGAAGCGCGAGGCTGTCGAAGCCGCGGCCGATCTCGTTGCCGTAGACGTTGCCGTTGTACCAGTACGTCGACCAGTAGCCGCCGGTGACGAGGCTCGTCGCACTCATCGGGCCGCGGTCGAAGTACGCGATCTCGACCGGGTTGGCGCTGTCGGTGAAGTCGAAGATCGACAGACCGCCCTGATACCAGGCCTGCACCATGATGTCGCGACCGGGCACCGGGATGAGCGAGCCGTTGTGGGCGACGCAGTTCTCCTGCGCCGTCTGCACGGCGGGCATCTTGTAGTAGCTCGCGAACTCGAGCTTGCCGTCGACGATGTCGAAGATGGCGTTGGCGCCCCAGTTCAGCGGGTCGGTCGAACGGCAACGTGCACCGCTGCCCCCGCCCCACTCATCGGTGAACACGACCTTCGTTCCGTCGTTGTTGAACGTCGCCGAGTGCCAGTACGCGAACCGCGGGTCGGTGACCGCATCGATGCGCACCGGGTTCACCGGGTCGCTGATGTCGATCAGGATGCCGTTGCCCTCGCACGCGCCTGCCGCGAGCCCGATCTCGGGGTACGCGGTGATGTCGTGGCACGCGTCGGTCGCCGAGGTGCTCTGGAACCCCTCGCCGTGACTGCCGCCGGGCCAGAGGCCGGACGGGCTGCCGCTCTCGGCCGCGAACAGGCGGGCCTCGTTGACGACCGCGGCGGCGGCCGGGTCGGCCAGCGGAACCTTGATGACCTCGACCTGGAAGCGGGCGGTGTCGATCGGGTTGCCGTTGGCGTCGAGGTGCGACGCCTCGGTGTTCGCGTTGGTCGGGTTCACGCAGCCCTCGAGCGCGGTGGTCGTGGTGCGCACGCCCGCGGTGCCCGAGACGTAGACGTAGACGTTCTCCGCGTCATCCGGGTCCTCCACGACGGTGTGCGTGTGCGACCCGCGGCACGTCTGGACGGCTGCGACCTGCACCGGGCTGGTGATGTCCGAGATGTCGAACACGCGCACGCCGCGGAAGTTCTGCGGGTCGGTCGCCGAGACGGACGTCGTGCCGCAGTCGAGGCGGCCGGGGGCCGACTCGACCGACATGAACAGCAGGTCGCCGAACACCGACACGTCGCCCTGGCCACCGGGGCACACGAAGGTGCCGGTGAGCGCCGGGGCCGCGGGGTCGCTGACGTCGTAGATCTGGAAGCCGTAGTAGTTGCCCGCGATCGCGTAGTCGCCCGTGAAGGCGAGGTCGGAGTTCGTGGTGAACGGCGAGGTCTTCTGCTGCGCCGACAGCAGGGCGATGTTGCTGGCGGCCTGACCCGCATCGTGGAGGCCTGCGGAGAGCCCTTCGCGGGGATCGCCGTCGACCGTGTCGGCGGCCGCGGCGGTCGCCGTGACCATCGTCATGCCGAGCGTCAGCGCTCCGATGGTGGCGAGTATTCGTGTGGTTCGGCGCGATCTCTGGGGTGATCGTGTCTTCATGCGGTGTGGCCCTCCCAAATCAGCATTGCGTCATCGATATGTCGGTCTGTCACTCAGGCCGAAGTGCATTCCGAAAGCTTCTGGAGAGCCGCCGGACGCACTTCGCATACTTCACGGTTATGCAGTTGTATGAGTTGGAATGTATCGGCGGGCGATGAGTTACCGCTACCGCAATCGTTAATTCTTCGTTTCGATCGCTCGATTTCATCGCCCCAGCAACGCAAGATGGATCCACCCCCCCCCCCG
>NZ_JSYE01000006.1:0-26060 GCF_054824025.1 Microbacterium sp. HJ5 | reverse complement strand
CGGGTGATGATCGGCTGACATGACCAAAGAGTTGAGACGGCTCAGCATCCTGATGCTGATCATGTTCCTCGCACTGTTCGGCTCGACCAGCTGGATCCAGGTGATCAACGCCGAGGAGCTGTCCCAGAACCCGCGCAACACGCGCGCCCTCTACGACTCGTTCGAGGTGCAGCGCGGCTCGATCATCGCGAGCGGCACGGCCATCGCCTCGTCGGTGCCGTCTGACGACGTGTACAGCTGGCAGCGCGTGTACACCGAGCCCGACATGTGGGCGCCCGTCACCGGCTACATCAATCCGGCACTCGGCCCGGCTGCGGGCACCGGCATCGAACAGGCCATGAACTCCTACCTCAGCGGCACCGCCGGGTCGCAGTTCCTCTCGCGCATCGAGCGCATCTTCACCGGCCAGCCGCCCCGCGGCTCGAACGTGGCGCTGACCCTCGACGCGGACGTGCAGCGGGCGGCCTACGAGGCGCTGGGCGACCTCGAGGGCGGCATCCTCGCCATCGAGCCCTCCACCGGGCGCGTCCTCGCGATGGTGACGAGCCCGAGCTACGACACCAACCTGCTGGCATCCCACAACACCGACGAGGTGAACGCGACGTACGACGCGCTCGTCGCCGACCCGGGCAAGCCGCTGTCGAACCGCGCCATCGCCGGCGACCTGAACCCGCCCGGCTCGACGTTCAAGCTCGTCGTCGCGTCGGCCGCCCTCGCCTCGGGCGAGTACACGCCGCAGTCGACGTTCCCGAACCCGGCGTCGTACGTACTGCCCGGGACCAGCACCTCGATCCGGAACGCCGGCGGCGGGACGTGCGGTCCCGGCGCCACCGTCACGCTGGCTGACGCGCTGCGCCTGAGCTGCAACATCCCCTTCGCGGAGCTCGCGGTCGAACTCGGCGACACCGCGATACGCGACGAGGCCGTGAAGTACGGCTTCGACCGCTCGTTCGAGCTCCCGCTGGTCTCGACGCCGTCGAGCTACCCGCGCACGATCATGGACGACGCGCAGACGGCTCTGAGCGGCTTCGGCCAGGGCCAGGTGACGGCCACGCCGCTGCAGATGGCGATGGTGTCGGCCGGCATCGCCAACGGCGGCGTCGTGATGAACCCGATGATGGTCGACCGCGTGATCGGCCCGGATCTCTCGGTGCAGGAGACGTACGACAGCACCGAGTTCGGCCGGGCTCTCGACCAGGAGATCGCCGACGAGCTGGTCGCGATGATGGTCGCCAATGTCAAGGACGGCGCGGCCTCGGGTGCAAGAATAGAGGGCGTCGACGTGGCCGGTAAGACCGGCACCGCGGAGAACGGGCCGGACGACCCGTACTCGCTGTGGTTCACCGGGTTCGCGCCCGCGGACGACCCGCAGGTCGCCGTGGCGGTCGTCGTCGAAGGCGGCGGTGGGCAAGGACAGTCCGGGAGCGGCAACACCATCGCCGCGCCCATCGCAAAGAAGGTCATGGAGGCGGTGCTGGGCAGATGAGACCGACGCAGGGCGTGACCTTCGGCGGCCGCTACGAGCTTGATTCGCGGATCGCGATCGGCGGCATGGGCGAGGTATGGGAGGCGACCGACCACGTCATCGGACGGACGGTCGCCATCAAGATCCTCAAAGACGAGTACATGGGCGATCCCGGGTTCCTCGAGCGCTTCCGCGCCGAAGCCCGGCACGCGGCCCTGGTGAACCACGAGGGCATCGCGAGCGTCTTCGACTACGGCGAGGAGAACGGCAGCGCCTTCCTCGTGATGGAGCTCGTTCCGGGCGAGGCCCTGTCGACGATCCTCGAACGCGACGGGTCGCTCTCGACCGACAAGACGCTCGACATCGTGGCGCAGACGTCGGCCGCGCTGCAGGCGGCTCACGCCGCGGGGCTGGTGCACCGCGACATCAAGCCGGGCAACCTGCTGATCACGCCCGACGGGCGGGTGAAGATCACCGACTTCGGCATCGCGCGGATCGCCGACCAGGTTCCGCTCACCGCGACCGGCCAGGTGATGGGCACGGTCCAGTACCTGTCGCCCGAGCAGGCCTCCGGCCACCCGGCATCCCCCGCCACCGACACGTACTCGCTGGGGATCGTGGCCTACGAGTGCCTCGCGGGCAAGCGCCCCTTCACCGGCGAGTCGCAGGTCGCGATCGCGATGGCGCAGATCAACGAGCAGCCGCCGCCGCTGCCGCCGACCGTGGCGGTGCCGGTGCAGAACCTCGTTATGGCCATGATCGCCAAGAAGCCCGAGGAGCGGCCGGCGTCCGCCGCCGCCGTCGCGCGTGCGGCGACCGCCCTGCGCCGCGGAGACGTCGCCGCGGCCGCGGCCGCCGTCCCCGCCGTCGCCACGGGTGCCGCCGTCGGCGACGACATGACGCAGGTGCTCACCGCGGGCGGCGCCACGGGTGCGGCCACGATGCTGCTGCCGGCGGCCGACGCCGAGGCCCTCGAGGCCGAGGAGGAGACCGAGAAGAAGAAGCGCAGCCCCTGGACCTGGCCGCTGATCGCGCTCATCATCCTGCTGCTGCTCGTACTCGGCGGAACGATCTGGGCGCTCATCGCCAACAACCAGAGCGGCGGCGGTCCCGAGACGCCCTCAACCTCGGCGAGCACGCCGAGCACGACGCCGTCGAGCACGCCGACGCCCACGCAGACGACCGAGGAGCGCGTCGACGTCGGCTCGCTCGACCTCGGCGGCAAGACCTGCGACCAGGCCCGCGCCATCGTCGAGGACGCCGACCTCGTCGCCAACTGCACCACCGGCAACGCGGCGCCGACCGAGGGCGACGTCGGGCTCATCTACGACATCAACCCCACGGGCCGCGTGCCCGTCGGGACGACGATCAACCTCACCGCGTACGGTCCGCAGACGCCGATGCCCGCGCCGGGCGCTCCGACCTTCGCCGCGCCGACGGTCGCCCCCGGCGGCACGATCCAGGTCAACTGGCCGCAGTACTCGTGCCCGGCCGGCGAAGGATCGGTCAGCGCGTACAACCTCACCGCGACGAACGGCACGTTCGGCAACGGGCAGTCGACGTCGGCCTTCGGCCAGGGCGACCGCAGCGCGCAGATCACCGTGCCGACCAACGCGACGGGCAACGTGACGGTCACCTACACCGTGACCTGCTCGGGCGGCCCGTCGGGCGAGCGCACCTCGGGCGCCTCGCCGGAGGCGACCGCGACGATCCAGGCCGACGACGGCGGCGACGGCGGCGACGAAGGCGGCGAGGGCGACACCACGCCGTGATGGTCGGCGGGCGGGGAGCCGAATCGGCTCCCCGCCGCCGCTCGGCTAGTGTGGCTGTTGTTCCACGCAGGGAGTGAACGTGACAGCTGAGCCGCGGGTGCTTTCGGGGCGCTATCGCATCGACGAGCCCATCGGACGCGGCGGCATGGCCAGCGTGTACCGCGGCTACGACCTCACGCTCGGCCGCGCCGTCGCGATCAAGATCCTCGACCGCGAACTCGCCGGCGACAACGCCTTCCGCACCCGGTTCCGCCTCGAGGCCCAGGCCGCCTCGCGCATGGCGCACCCGACGATCGTGCGCGTGTACGACGCGGGCGAAGACACCGACACGAATCCCGACGGGACCGTCCGGCCGGTCCCCTTCATCATCATGGAGCTCGTCAAGGGCGCACTGCTCAAGGACATCATCTCGGCGGGCCCCGTGCCGGTCACCGATGCGGTGCGCTACGTCGACGGCATCCTCGAGGCTCTCGAGTACTCGCACCGCGCCGGTGTCGTCCACCGCGACATCAAGCCCGGCAACGTGATGGTCACCGAGGCCGGCCAGGTGAAGGTGATGGACTTCGGCATCGCACGCGCGGTGTCCGACAGCTCGTCGACCGTCGCCGAGACGACCGCCATCCTCGGGACGGCCGCCTACTTCTCGCCGGAGCAGGCGAAGGGCGAGCCGGTCGACGCGCGCGCCGACCTCTACTCGGCGGGGGTGGTGCTGTACGAGCTGCTCGCCGGCCGGCAGCCCTTCCGCGGGGAGTCCCCGGTGGCGGTCGCCTACCAGCACGTGAGCGAGGCTCCTCTGCCGCCGTCGGAGGTCAACGAGACGGTGCCCCGCTCGCTCGACGCGGTCGCCCTGCGCGCCCTCGCCAAGGATCCCTTCCAGCGCTACCAGGACGCCGCGAGCTTCCGCGAGGCGCTCGACGCGACGATCGACGGACGCTCGCCGTCGAAGCGCCAGGTCGGCGCCCTGACGAGCGAGCTCTATGGACCCAACCCGAAGCAGGCGGCCGAGACGGCCCGCTCGCTCCGCCAGCTCAGCACCGACACCACCATGAAGCGCACGCAGGCCGGTCCGCCCGTGGCGTGGATCTGGGCAGGCTTCGGGCTGCTCGCCGTGCTGCTCATCTCCGTGCTCTTCTGGGTGATGTCGATCAACAGCCCGACCGACAATGTGCCGTCGACGGCACGCATCGTGCCCGAGGTCACGGGCATGACGTACGACCGCGCCAACGAGGAGCTCCTCCAGGAGGACCTCGCGGCGTTCCGCGTCGATGAGGAGAACGCCGACGTGCCCGAGGGCATCGTGATCCGCACGGATCCGGAGGGTGGCACCTCGGTCAACCCCGAGCAGACCGTCCGCGTCTACGTGTCTCTGGGGCAGGAGATGTCGACCGTTCCTCCGCTCGAAGGACTGGGGCAGGATGCCGCGACCGCCGCGCTCGAGACGGCCGGCCTCACCCTCGGGTCGGTGACGCAGCGCAACGACGCCTCGCTCGCAGCCGGCACGGTGATCGCTGCCGACCAGCCCGAGGGGTCGACGGTGCCCACGGGAACCGTCGTCAACCTCACCGTCGCGTCCGGCAAGATCACGATCAACGACGTGACCGGCTACACGGTCGAGGCCGCCCAGCGCGAGCTCGAGGCACTCGAGCTGACCGTGACCACCAAGGAGGATCCGTCGTGCACCGCGGCCGCTCCGCCGACGGTGTCGACGCAGTCGCTTCCGCCGGGCGACGTGCCGGTGCGCTCGACCATCGAGCTGGGCTTCTGCTCCGGAGCGTAGTGCCGTCGCGGGTCGAGCCCCCACTCAGCGGCGTGGGCCGAGCGCAGCGCCTCGCGATGCGGCATCCGCGAATCCCGCCGTCTCCAGCCAATTGCCCAGCAGGAGATGCCCGCCCTCGGTGAGCACGCTCTCGGGGTGGAACTGCACGCCCACGATGGGCGCGGTGCGGTGCGCGAGTCCCATGATCACCCCGCCTGCCGTGCGGCTGGTGACGACGAGGTCATCGGGGAGCGTCGACGGCTCGACGGCCAGCGAGTGGTAGCGCGTCGCCGTGAACGGGTCGGGCAGGCCGGCGTAGAGCGAGCTGCCGTCGTGGTGCACGAGCGACGTCATGCCGTGCATGAGCTCGGGCGCGTGGCCGACCGTGGCGCCGAAGGCCTCGGCGATCGCCTGGTGCCCGAGACACACGCCGAGGAGCGGGATGCCCGCCTCCGCAGCCGCTCCGACGACGGCGATCGACGCGCCGGCGTCGGCCGGTGTGCCGGGTCCGGGCGACACCAGGACGGCACGGTAGGGGGCGATCAGCGTGTCCGCATCGGTGACGGCATCGGCTTCGACCAGATCGGTGGCGACGCCCAGCTCGTGCAGGTACCCGACGAGGGTGTGGACGAAGCTGTCGTGGTTGTCGACGACGAGGACGGGCGCCGCGCTCATCGGCGGCACCTCACTCGACGGTGACTTCCTGCGGGTTGACGAACTGGCTCACCCACGGGAAGGCATAGAAGAGCAGCCCGTAGAGCACCGCGGCCACGAGGATCAGGAGGATCAGCACCCTCACCCACCAGGGGCCGGGGAGCACGTGCCACAGTGCGGAGTACATCAGGCCACCACCTCGAGGGATGCCGGTGCTCCCGCCGAGCGGGGAGTGAACGACTCGAACACGCCGTACGCCACGATGCGTTCGGCCATGGAGAACATCGGACTGCAGCTGGTCATCGTGATGTACGGGGTTCCGGCCGGCACGTCGAGCGCCTGGGGAACGGGAAGCAGCACCTCGACCTCGTCCGGCGTCACGTACTCGAGGGTGCGGAAGCGGTAGGTGTACCAGCCCTCCTCGGTCTCGACGACGATCGCGTCGCCGACGCGCAGCTCCGCGATGCGGTTGAACGGCTTGCCCCACGTCGTGCGGTGGGCGGCGACGGCGAAGTTGCCCGCCTCACCGGGCATGCTCGTGCCGGGGTAGTGGCCGATGCCGATCGGATCGAGCGTGTTGGCGCGCGTGACCCCGCCGGCCATCGGCACGGCGTAGTCGGCGCCGAACCGGGGGATGTGCATGACCCCGAATCGTTCGGCGTCGGCGGGCTCGTCGAGGATGATCGGGTCGGCGGTCACGGGCTCCTCGCCGGGATCGGGCGCGGCGCCCGGCTCGTTGGTGCCGGGATAGGCGTCGGCCCACTCCTGCGAGATCTCGTGACCGGTCGCGTTGCGCTCGGCGCCGTAGATCATGTCGCCCACCCAGAGCTGCCAGACGACGTAGAGCAGGACGAGCACACCGCCGGTGATGAGGAGCTCGCCGATCACGCCGACGACCGACGTGCCGCGCTTCGCACGCGCGCGCGAGTGCCGGGGTCCGGCATCCCCCACGCCGCCGGCCAGAGCTTCCTCCACAGCTGGATTCTAGCCAGCGCACGCTGAGGGGCGGCTGGCAGTTAGACTTCTCACATGGCACGACCCGGCAAAGAAGACGACTCGCTCGTCGAGCGCGCAGAAGGCGAGGCTGCACCCAACCCGGTGTGGTTCAAGCCGATCATGATCGGCCTCATGCTGATCGGCCTCGTATGGGTGCTGGTGTTCTACCTCAGCGGCATGCAGTACCCGATCCCCGGCATCGCCGGGTGGAACCTCGTGATCGGCTTCGGCATCGCCTTCCTCGGCTTCCTCATGACCACGCGGTGGCGCTAGCCTCCACCCCCACGACGACAAAGCCCCGGCGCGACCGGGGCTTTTCGTTGCCTCCGAGTTGTTAACAACTCTGTTAACACCTGTGAATTACACCGCTGTCATTCATCCCCATGTGTGGATGAACCTGTGGATAACTCTGTCAGCGGAGCACGATCGACGGCACGAGCAGCGGGACGAGCAGCAGCGCGACGAGCACCGCGAACACCCCCGCCAGCAGAAGGATCTGAGCCGTCCGCTGCCGCGGCGCCCGCGTGCGGGTGAGGATGAACGCGACGAGCAGGCCGGTGAGAAGCCCGCCGATGTGCGCCTGCCACGAGACGTTGAAGCCGGGGACGAACCCGATCACCAGGTTGATGCCCAGCACGATCACGATCCCGGTGATGTTCGCCCCGATGTGGCGCCCGATGACGAGCAGTGCTCCGAACAGGCCGAAGATGGCTCCGGACGCGCCGACCACGGGCGTGAGGAACGACAGCAGCGCGACTGCCACGGAGCCGCCCAGGGCGCTGAGCACGTACAGCGTGAGGAAGCGCCAGCGCCCGAGCAGCGGTTCGAGGCTCCGGCCGATCATCCACAGCGCGAGCATGTTGAGGCCGAGGTGCCAGAAGCCGCCGTGCACCAGGGCCGCCGTCACGAGGCGCCACGGCTCGAATCGCCCGGTCAGCTCCGGGTAGAGCGTCGGCGCGAAGAAGAGCAGGCTCTCCTGGATACTCGCGCCCAGGCCGCCGGGGATCAGGGTGAGCAGGTACGTGAACGCCGTGATCGCGATGATCGAGTAGGTGACGATCGGGCGCGAGTCGGACAGGGTCACCGCGCGCGGACGTGACCACCGGCGCTCGGCCTTCCGCTGGGCGGGGGAGGCCGCTTTCTGCTGGTCGCGCAGGCACTCCGGGCAGATGACGCCCACCGCGGCGGGGGTCTGGCACTCGGGGCAGATCGTGCGCAGGCATCGCTGACAGAGCACGAAGCTCTGACGGTCGGGATGCCGGTAGCAGAAGTTGTCGCTGTTGCGACGCAGGTCGTCGGTGGTCACGGAGCGGCGGGAGGCCTAGACCGCGGCGATGTCGACCGACTGCAGCACGACCGGCTCGATCGGACGGTCGCCCGCCGCGGTCGGCACCTCGCTGATCGTGTCGACGACGGCCTTGGAGGCGTCATCGGCCACCTCGCCGAAGATGGTGTGCTTGCCCTGCAGCCACTCAGGTCCGCGACCGCCCTGGCCGGGGACGGTGATGAAGAACTGCGAGCCGTTCGTGCCCTCGGCCTTGCCGGTGATGGCGTTGCGGCGCAGGCCGGCGTTCGCCATCGCGAGCTTGTACGGCTCGGTGAAGGTCAGCTCGGGGCTGATCTCATCGTTGAAGGTGTAGCCCGGACCGCCAACGCCCTGGCCGAGCGGGTCGCCGCCCTGGATCATGAAGCCGGCGATGATGCGGTGGAAGACGACGTCCTTGTAGAGAGGGCCTTCGCCGGGCTGGCCGGTGGCGGGGTGGGTCCAGGAACCGGATCCGTCGGCGAGGCCGATGAAGTTCTGGACGGTGCGAGGGGCGTGGTCACCGAAGAGGTTGACGACGATGTCGCCGTAGTTGGTGTGGAACGTGGCGACAGCGGTGTGAATCGGCATTGCTACATTCTTCCAGAGTTCTGTGCAACCCCTCCCGCCTCCCCGCAGGTCTGGCAAGATGGGTCGAACCAGATCCCCGGTTCGATCAGGAGGGCATCGTGAGCCTCAGCCGCAAGCGCAAGAAGGAACTCCGCAAGCTCCAGACCCAGGCGACCAGCCTGTGGGAGACGCAGCAGGTCCTGGTCGGTGAAGCCGCCGCCGTCGCGCGCGAGGCGGGCCGGCAGCTCGGTCACCTCAACCGCGAAGAGATCAAGCCGCGCGTCGCCGCAGGCTACGAGACGTACGCCGCCCCCTACGTCGAGAAGGGCAAGCGCGTCGTGAACGGCACGCTGGTGCCTGCCGCGGGTGCCGTCGTCGGCTCGGCGATGTCGGTGTGGGATGCCGCGAACGACACGCGTTCGCGTCTGGCTTCGGGCCGCGGGCTCGACCTCTCCTCCTTCAAGAAGCCGGCGCCCGCGCCGGTCAAGAAGGGCATGGGCGCCGGTGGCGTCATCGCGATCATCCTCGGCGTGGCGGCCGCGCTCGGCGTGCTGTACGCGGCGTGGCAGACCCTCCGTGCCGACGACGAACTCTGGGTGGCCGACGACCCGCTCCGCGCACCGGATGCCTGATCCCCTCGACCGGGTGCGCGACGCGGCATCCGCTCGAGGGCTCGAGATCGAGCTCCGTGAACGCCCGGTCGCGAACAGCCTGAACGAGGCTGCCGCGATCCTCGGCATCGCCCCGGCGGGCATCGTGAAGACCCTCGTGGTCAAGCGCAGCGATGACACGTTCCTGTTCGCGCTGGTGCCCGGCGACCGGGCGATCTCCTGGCCGAAGCTTCGCGCCGTCGTCGGGGTCAACAAGCTCCAGCTCCCCGACCCGCAGCGCGCCCTCGAGGCGACGGGGTACGAGCGCGGGACGATCGTGCCGATCGGCAGCGCGCACGACTGGCCGATCTACGCCGACGAGCAGATCGTCGGCCAGCGCGTCGCGATGGGCGCCGGCGCCCACGGCTACAGCCTCTTCGTCGATGCCGATGCGCTCATCGCCGCGTACGGCGCGACGGTCGCCGACATCTCGCAGCCCGCCGGGTAGCGGCATCCGCTCTACTTCTCGTCAGCCATCTCGAGGGCGATGTCGACGAGCTTCACCCGCTGGAGCTTGCGCACCTCGCCCCGGGGGAACCAGGCGGCCATGTCCGTTGAGCCGTCCTTCTCGTTGCGCAGCTTGCCGCCGACGACCCGCGCGCGGTAGATGATGCGCAGGGTGTGGAGCGGTTCGGTCACTCCGGGGGTGAGGCGCCGGCCGGGCGGGATGACCCGCGAGTGGATGCCGAGCAGCGCGTCGAGTGCGACCTTGTATCCGGTCTCTTCGCGCACCTCGCGCCGTGCGGCGTGCTCGGGGTCTTCGCCCGGTTCGAGCCCACCGCCCGGCATCGTCCATGCGGCCCGGCGACCCTCGTTCCAGTGCGCGAGGAGCAGGCGGTCGTCGGCGTCGAAGACGACGGCATAGGCCGCGACGCGCAGATCCATGCTTCACCCTAACCGGCGACCCGCCACGAGAGCGGGTCGCCGGTCGGAGAGCGTCACACCTGGACGGTGTCGGCCTCGCTCTTCGCCTCGCTGCGCAGCGCCCGACGGCGCTCGCGGTACCGGTCGAGGGCGATGATGCCGGCGCCGATGGCGAGGAAAGCCACGAAGATGCCGGCGATGTACATCAGCGCCGAGCCCCAGCCTCCGGGACCGTGCGGGTCGAGGAACGGATACGGGTACCAGTAGGGCGCCGCACCTGACGGGTCACCGACGAGCTCGCCGCGAACCATCGTGTAGAGCAGCCATCCCAGCGGGTAGGCGACGAAGACGCCGAGGCTCCACCAGGGCAGCGCGCGACGCCTGCCTGCGAACAGCAGGTCGACCAGCAGGTAGAGCGGGAGCACGACGTGCAGCACCTCGATGGCCCACGTGTCGAGCATCGCGATGCCGGCCGAGTCGCCCAGGGCGGCTCCGCTCGGGCCGCCCCGCAGCAGGACGTTGTACACGACGCCCAGCAGGATGATCGGAGCGGTCACGACGCCCATCGCGAGGGAGATCGTCATCGGCTCGCGCTCGGCGGTGGGGTGCAGCCGCGCCCACGCGGCGGCTGCGGTGAGGGCGACGACGCCCATGATCGTGGAGACGATGGTGAACATGCTGAAGTAGTTGGCGAGGACATCCGAGAGGTCTTGCCCTTGCCGCGTGGCGCGGTCGACATTGACGATGTATCCCGCCGCCACACCTGACAGCCCGGCAGCCGCGGCCGCGAGCCTCATCCATGACCAGTACATGGTGTTGCCTTTCGACTCGAACAATGGTGCCCCCCAAGTTCGATGAGGAAGTTCTACCGTCGCTCGGACCACCGTCGCTGAGATGCTGTCGTCGAAATCGAACGAACGGATCGACGTTGCCGCGGGTTCTTGTGTGGGATCTACATAATGTCCACCGCATGGGGGACGATGTCGACAAACGCTTTCCAGACCGGCGACGGAACGCAGAAAAGCCGCCCTTATCGGACGGCTTTCGGAGTGGAGCCTAGGAGATTCGAACTCCTGACATCCTGCTTGCAAAGCAGGCGCTCTACCAACTGAGCTAAGGCCCCGGGGGCAATCGGGTGGGGCTACCAGGACTTGAACCTGGGACCTCTTCATTATCAGTGAAGCGCTCTAACCGCCTGAGCTATAGCCCCGTCTGCTGAAACGCTCACGCGTCATCAACCTCAGAGACTTTACCCGACGCGGACGGTTTTCACGAATCGGGACGGGCGGCGCGACCGCCTTCGTGCGGTCGTGCACCACGCGCGGCGGAGGAGCTCACGGCGCATCGGCGCCACCTGGCTCATCGGCACGCTCCTGGGCACGACGGTGGTCTGAACCCGGGAAAACGGAACGGGCCCGGTCGAAGACCGGGCCCGTTCCTCGTGCGATGTCAGTTCGAGGTGAAGCCGACGAGCAGTCCGCCGGTGACCTTGACGGCGAGGTTGTAGATGCCGGCGAGCACCGCACCCAGAACCGTCACGACGATGAGATTCAGGATCGCGACTATCGCCGAGAACGCGAGCACCTGCGGAAGGCTGACGAAGTTCGACAGCAGGATGCTGCCGTCGGTGAAGTTGCCGAAGAACTCGTCCGCGCGGGCGATGACGTTCGTCGCCTGCAGGACGAAGAAGACGAGCACGAACGACACGACCGTCACGACGGCGATGGCGATCGCGGCGAGGAAGGACAGCTTGACCGCCGACCAGAAGTCGACGTACACCAGACGGAGCCGGACCTGCTTGGCGCTCGTCTTGTGGCTGGATTTCTTTGCGAGCTTGTCGGCTACCGTGCTCATGCGTCAGTACTCTCTTCGGGGGTCTGGGGGGAGGCCTCGGGGGCGGCGGACTCCGGCTCGCCGGTCTCGGCGGTCTCGCCGTTCTCAGCGTTCTCGGCCAGTCCTCGCTCTCCGTTACGCGCGATCGCGATGATGCGATCCTCGTCGGCGGCACGGGCGAAAACGACGCCCATGGTGTCGCGGCCCTTGGCGGGGACCTCGGCCACGGCAGAGCGTACCACCTTGCCGCTGGCAAGAACCACAAGGACCTCGTCGTCTGCGGAGACGATCAGGCCGCCCGCCAGATCGCCCCGATCCTCGTTCAGACGAGCCACCTTGATGCCCAGTCCGCCACGATTCTGGACGCGGTACTGGTCGACCGACGTGCGCTTGGCGTAGCCGCCCTCGGTGACGACGAACACGAACTCGTCGTTGCGCGCGACCGAGGCCGACAGCAGGCTGTCGCCGGCTCGGAAGTCCATGCCCTTCACACCGGAGGTCGACCGGCCCATCGGCCGCAGCGCGCCGTCCGTCGCCGAGAAGCGGAGCGACATGCCGCGCCGGCTGATGAGGAGGATGTCGTCACCCTCGTCGACGAGCAGTGCGCTCACCAGCTCGTCGTCGGAGCCCACGGACTCGTCGTCCGTCTCGTCCGGCGACTGACCGCGCAGCTTGATGGCGATGATGCCGCCCTGGCGGTTGGTGTCGTACTCCGTCAGGCGGGTCTTCTTCACCAGGCCGCTGCGGGTCGCGAGCACGAGATACGTCGCGACGCTGTAGTCGCGGATGTCGAGGATCTGCGCGATCTCCTCGTCCGGCTGCAGCGCGAGGAGGTTCGCGACGTGCTGACCCTTCGCGTCGCGGCCGGCCTCCGGCACTTCGTACGCCTTGGACCGGTAGACGCGGCCCTTGGTGGTGAAGAACAGCAGCCAGTGGTGGGTCGTGGTGACGAAGAAGTGCTCGACCACGTCGTCGGCGCGCAGCTGTGCGCCCTTGACGCCCTTGCCGCCGCGGTGCTGCGAGCGGTAGTTGTCGCTGCGCGTGCGCTTGATGTAGCCGTCGCGCGTGACCGTGACCACCATCTCCTCTTCGGGGATGAGGTCCTCGATCGACATGTCGCCGCCGAATCCGTGCAGGATCTCGGTGCGGCGGTCGTCGCCGAAGCGATCGACGATCGCGGTGAGCTCCTCGCGGATGATGGTGCGCTGACGCTCGGGCTTGGCCAGGATGTCCTGGAAGTCGGCGATCCGGATCTCGAGCTCGCTCGCCTCGTCGATGATCTTCTGGCGCTCGAGGGCCGCGAGGCGACGCAGCTGCATCTGCAGGATGGCGTCGGCCTGGTCGTTGTCGATCTCGAGGAGGTCCTTCAGGCCCTCACGCGCGTCGTCGACCGTCGCCGAGCGGCGGATGAGCGCGATGACCTCGTCGAGCGCATCGAGCGCCTTGAGGTAGCCGCGCAGGATGTGCATGCGCTTCTCGGCCTCGCGCAGACGGAAGGTCGTGCGCCGGACGATGACCTCGATCTGGTGGTCGATCCAGTGCGAGATGAAGCCGTCGAGCGGGAGCGTGCGGGGCACGCCGTCGACGATCGCGAGCATGTTCGCGCCGAAGTTCTCCTGCAGCTGGGTGTGCTTGTAGAGGTTGTTCAGCACGACCTTGGCGACGGCATCCCGCTTCAGGACGATCACGAGGCGCTGGCCGGTGCGGCCCGAGGTCTCGTCGCGGATGTCGGCGATGCCCGTGATCTTGCCCTCGCGAGCCAGATCACTGATCTTCACCGCGACGTTGTCGGGGTTGACCTGGTACGGCAGCTCGGTGATCACGAGGCACGTCCGGCCCTGGATCTCCTCGACGTTGACCACGGCGCGCATCGTGATCGAGCCGCGACCGGTGCGGTAGGCGTCCTTGATGCCGCGCGTGCCGAGGATCTGCGCCCGCGTCGGGAAGTCGGGGCCGGGGATGCGCTCCATGAGCGCCTCGAGGAGCTCTTCGCGCGAGGCATCCGGGTTCTCGAGCGCCCACAGCGCACCCGACGAGACCTCGCGGAGGTTGTGCGGCGGGATGTTGGTCGCCATGCCGACCGCGATGCCGACCGACCCGTTCACGAGGAGGTTCGGGAACCGCGCCGGCAGAACCGTCGGCTCCTGGGTCTGGCCGTCGTAGTTGGGCTGGAAGTCGACGGTCTCCTCTTCGATGTCGCGCACCATCTCTAGGGCGAGCGGAGCCATCTTGGTCTCGGTGTACCGCGGCGCGGCGGCGCCCTGGTTGCCGGGCGAGCCGAAGTTGCCCTGGCCCAGCGCGAGCGGGTAGCGCAGCGCCCACGGCTGGACGAGTCGCACGAGGGCGTCGTAGATCGGGGCGTCGCCGTGCGGGTGGTACTGACCCATGACCTCGCCGACGACGCGCGAGCACTTCGAGAACGACTTGTCGGGACGGAAGCCGCCGTCGTACATGCCGTAGATCACGCGGCGGTGCACCGGCTTGAGGCCGTCGCGCACGTCGGGCAGCGCGCGCCCGACGATCACGCTCATCGCGTAGTCGAGGTAGCTGCGCTGCATCTCGAGCTGCAGGTCGACCTGGTCGATCTTGCCGTGGTCGTGGAAGGGGGCGGGGCGTTCTTCGTCAGCCATGTTCACTCAGTTCTGCGTAAGGGGAACGCGCTCAGATGTCGAGGAAGCGCACGTCTTTGGCGTTGCGCTGGATGAACCCGCGCCGCGACTCGACGTCCTCGCCCATCAGGATGGTGAAGATCTCGTCGGCCGCGGCCGCGTCGTCGATCGTCACCTGCTTCAGCGTGCGGGTCTGGGGGTCCATCGTGGTCTCCCAGAGCTCGTGGTCGTTCATCTCGCCGAGACCCTTGTAGCGCTGGATCGCATTGTCCTTCGGGATGCGGCGTCCGGCCGCGATGCCGTCGGCGAGGAGTGCGTCGCGCTCACGGTCGCTGTAGGCGTACTCGTGCGCGGAGTTCGACCACTTCAGCCGGTAGAGCGGCGGCTGCGCGAGGTAGACGTATCCGGCCTCGATGAGGCCGCGCATGTAGCGGAAGAGCAGAGTGAGCAGCAGCGTGGTGATGTGCTGGCCGTCGACGTCAGCATCGGCCATCAGGACGATCTTGTGGTACCGCGCCTTCTGGATGTCGAAGTCCTCGCCGATGCCCGTGCCGAAGGCCTGGATCATCGCCTGGACCTCTTTGTTGCCGAGGGCACGGTCGAGGCGCGCGCGCTCGACGTTGAGGATCTTGCCGCGGAGGGCGAGGATCGCCTGCGTGTGAGGATCACGGCCCTGCACCGCCGAGCCGCCGGCCGAGTCTCCCTCGACGAGGAAGATCTCGCTGATCGACGGATCCTTGCTCGTGCAGTCCTTCAGCTTGTCGGGCATCGCCGCCGACTCGAAGACGCTCTTGCGTCGCGCGGTCTCCCGCGCCTTGCGTGCCGCGAGGCGCGCGGTCGCGGCGTCGATCGCCTTGCGCACCACGTTCGTAGCCTGCTGCGGGTTGCGGTCGAACCAGTCGCCGAGCTGGTCGCCGACCACCTTCTGGACGAATGCCTTCGCCTCGGTGTTGCCGAGCTTCGTCTTGGTCTGCCCCTCGAACTGCGGCTCGGAGAGCTTCACCGACAGCACCGCGGTGAGACCTTCGCGGATGTCTTCGCCGGTGAGGTTGTCGTCCTTCTCCTTGAGGAGGTTCTTGCCGCGGGCGTACTTGTTGACGAGGGTCGTCAGGGCCGCGCGGAAGCCCTCCTCGTGGGTGCCGCCCTCGTGGGTGTTGATCGTGTTCGCGTAGGTGAAGACGTTCTCGGTGTAACTCGTCGTCCACTGCATCGCCAGCTCGAGCGCGATGTTGCGGTCGGTGTCTTCGGACTCGAAGTCGATGATCTCGTCGTTCACGACGTCGGCGTGACGCACCTTGTTGAGGTGCTCGACGTAGTCGACGAGACCGCGCTCGTAGAGGAAGCTATCGTGCCGCGCCGTGAGCTCATCGGTCTCGGATGACTCGTCGACCTCGGTGAGGCCTTCGGGCCGCTCGTCGCGCAGGCTGATGCGGAGGCCCTTGTTGAGGAAGGCCATCTGCTGGAAGCGCGTGCGGAGCGTGTCGTAATCGAAGTCGATCGTGTCGAAGATCGAGGCATCCGGCCAGAAGGTGATCGTCGTGCCGGTCTCGTCGCTCGCCTCGCCCTTCTCGAGCGGAGCGAGGGGCTGCCCGCCGTCGCGATACGACTGCCGCCACACGTGACCCTGTCGCTTGACCTCGACCTCGAGGCGCGTCGAGAGCGCGTTCACGACAGACGACCCGACACCGTGGAGTCCGCCCGAGACGGCGTATCCGCCACCGCCGAACTTGCCGCCGGCGTGCAGCACGGTGAGCACGACCTCGACGGTCGACTTGCCCTCGGTCTTGTGCATGTCGACCGGGATGCCGCGTCCGTTGTCGACGCAGCGGACCCCGCCGTCTTCCAGGATCGTCACCTCGATGGTGTCGCAGTACCCCGCGAGCGCCTCGTCGACGGAGTTGTCGACGATCTCCTGCACGAGGTGGTGGAGGCCGCGCGCACCGGTCGAGCCGATGTACATGCCGGGGCGCTTGCGGACTGCCTCGAGACCCTCGAGCACCTGGATGGCGTCTGCCCCGTACTCGTTCGGAACCGTCTCGGCGCGGCGTGCTTCGGGTTCTTCGGGAACGCTGTCGGGGTTAACGGACGTCATAGGTCAGAGCGCTCCAGATCGTTCGGTGGGGGCCCTGACAGTCTATCAAGTATGGCTTCGGATGGCGGGCTTATACGCCCCTGTGGAGGCCGGAAATCGTTCCGGACGATATCTGACGTGACTCAGCCGTAGGTATCGCGCGGGCCACGCCCTGGAATCGTTCTGGGGCCCCATTTCCAGGAGGGGACGTCCGGGCCGATGAAGCGGATCGCGTCGACCCCCGCCTCCGGGAATCGGCGGACGATCTCGGACAGGATGTGCGCACGCATCAGCTGAAGCTGCTTCGCCCACGCCGTGGAATCGGCCTGAACCGTCAGCGTCCCCTCCGAGAACGCGACCGGACGCGTGTGCCGTGCGGTGTCGTCGCCGGCCACATCCGACCACGCGCGCACCACGTCTTCGCGGGCGAGCTCCTTGTCCCACCCGGCCTCCCGGGTGAGTGCGGAGAGCACATCGCCCACGCCCCTCGGGTCGCGGCCCGCGGTGAACGGAGCGTTCTCGTCGTCATCGCCGCGCCGGCGGCGCTTCTTGCGGAACGAGCGCGCCGAGGGCTCGAGTCCGCGCAGCCGCAGATAGGTCGCGACCGTCTCGGGCACGGTGTCGGGAGCGGATGCCTCGCCCCCGGCGGGCACGGCCGGATCAGGCATCCGCCGCCTCCAGAATCGTGCCCGCCTCGACACGCACGATCCGTGCGCGCAGGGCAGTGGGCACGTCCTCCTCGACCGCGGCCGTCACGACGACCTGCTCGTAGCCGCCGGCGAGCTGCGCCAGTCGCGCGCGGCGGTCGGCATCGAGCTCGGCGAAGACGTCGTCGAGGATCAGCACGGGGTCGCCGAGACGGGAGTCCGCCCTCAGGAGCTCGGCCGAGGCGAGGCGCAGCGCGAGGGCGACCGACCACGACTCGCCGTGCGACGCGTAGCCCTTGACCGGGAGTCCGCGCACCCGGAGCACAAGGTCATCGCGGTGCGGGCCGACGAGCGTGAGCCCGCGATCGAGCTCGGCGGTGCGGCGGTCGGCGAGGGCGTGACGGAACTGCTCGGAGATACGCGAGACGGATGCCTCGGATGCCGGCGCATCCGCTCCCTCTTCGGGGTCGGCACCCGACACCGAGAGCGCCCATTCGGCCTCGGGTCGGTGGTCGGCGCCCGCGATCGCGGCATAGGCCGAGGACAGAGGGCTCGCGAGGTCGGCGGCGAGGCCGAGACGGGCCTCGATCACCTCGGTGCCGAGCGCGACGAGCTTGTCGTCCCACACATCGAGCGTCGTCAGCGCATCGCCGCGGATGCCGCGGGCCTTCGCCGACTTGAGCAGGGCGGTGCGCTGCTTGAGGACACGGTCGTAGTCGGCGAGGACGCCGGCCATGCGAGGCGCCCGCTGCACGAGCAGCTGATCGGCGAAGCGTCGCCGTGCGGACGGATCTCCGCGGACGATCTGGAGATCCTCCGGTGCGAAGAGCACGACCTGCGCGTAGCGAGGCAGCTCGGCGGGCTTCACGGGCGCTCCGTTGACACGCGCCTTGTTGGACCCCTGCCGGTTGAGCTGCGCCTCGAGGAGCACTCGGCGCTCTCCGTGCGCGAGGCGGGCGCGGATGATCGCGGCGTCCGCTCCGTCGCGGACCATCGGAGCGTCGTTCGAGACGCGGTGCGAGCCCAGCGTGGCGAAGAAACCGATGGCTTCGGCGAGATTCGTCTTGCCCTGGCCGTTGCGGCCGACGAAGACGTTGGGCCCGGGGGCGAGCGAGACGTCGGCGACCGCGTAGTTGCGGAAGTCGACGAGACTCAGCTGCTCCACGATCACCGGTCAAGCCTAATGAGCGATTCCGACGTCACCCTCGCGGGTGCCCGGTCAGCGAAGCAGCAGGTTCGGCTGCAGCAGGTAGCGGAACGAGTCGGCCCCGGCCTTGTCGACCGACGTCTGCGGCGTGACCAGGACCGGGCTCAGCTTGTTCGCGTTCTCGCTGGAGGTGAACGTGATGCGCACGAACTCGCTCTTGACGGCGCTCAGCGATTCGAGCAGGTACTGCGGATTGAGTCCGAGCGTCACGTCCTCACCGACGAGGTTCGCGTCGACCGACTCCGTCGCGCGGGCCTGCTCGGTGCCCGAGGCGTCCATCGACACGCTGTCGGTGGTGAACGTGAAGCGCAGCGGCGCCGAGCGGTCGAGCACGAGCGACACACGACGCACCGCCTCGGCGAGCTCCGCGGTGTTCACGACCGCGTGGTGCTCCGTCGCTT
This sequence comes from Microbacterium sp. HJ5, assembly GCF_054824025.1. NCBI lineage: Bacteria > Bacillati > Actinomycetota > Actinomycetes > Micrococcales > Microbacteriaceae > Microbacterium > Microbacterium sp. HJ5. The sequence continues at coordinate 7,262 of NZ_JSYE01000006.1, read as the reverse complement.
CGGGGAACAGCCGGCGGACGGGCGGGAAGTTGCCCTTGATGAGCAGCGAGGTGACCGTCTTGTTCCCGGCGGTGAAGGCGATGATCTCGCGGTCGCCCGAACCCGAGAAGGCGATGGAGATGTCGCCGCCGTGCGCGAAGGTCTTGCCGACCTCGGTGAGCGTGCGTGCGGGGACCAAGGCCGTCGTCGGCTCGTCGGACGCGGAACCGCCGCCGTCCCACGGGATCTCACGCAACGCGACACGGTAGCGGTCGGTGGCGACCAGGCTCAGGCCGGTGCCCGACACCTCGAGCTGGACGCCGGTGAGGACGGGGGTGACGTCGTCGCGTGACGCGGCGAAGGCGACCTGCGCGATGGCGGTCGCGAAGTCTTCGGAGGGCACGAGACCGGAGTCGCCGGTGACCTCGGGAATCGCCGGGTACTCCTGCACCGGCATGGACGCGAGGGTGAAGCGCGCCGAGCCGCACGTGAGCAGGATGCCGCCGTCTTCGTCGACCTCGACCTGGATCGGCGCGTTGGGCAGGCGGCTCGCGATCTCGGACAGCAGCCGGCCGTGGACGAGGATCGTGCCCGGCTCGTCGACGGTGGCCTCGATCGTGGTGCGAGCGGATGCCTCGTAGTCGAACGCGGCGAGCGACAGACCCGCCTCGGATGCCTCGATCAGCACACCGGCCAGGATCGGCTGCGGGTTGCGCTGCGGCAGGAGCTTGACGACGAATGACACGGCTTCGCTGAACACATCGCGATTGACGTGGAACTTCACGAATGCTCCCTCGACGGCGGTTGGGCCTCCCACACTAGTGGCAGGCCGTTCCGATGCTAGCCCCGAAGGGACGAGGCATCCGTCCACCGCTCTTTCCACCGTCGAGGTGATCGGACGGGGAATCTTCAAATACTTCTTGTCATGGTGTTAACGGCTGTGGAAACTGTGGACAACTCGGCCGATCCCAGTCGGCACACCGGAATCACATCTTTGTGAGATGTGGAACGGCTGCGGACGGAGTTCCGGAGGGATGCTCGCGGGCCGTCGGCCGTTCGACATTCATCCACAGGCTGTCGCCGACCGCTCACAGAGTTTCCGCAGGGCCGGGGAGTTATCCACAGGTTTTCCACACTGTGAAGAACGCAAATGATGGCGTTCTCATCTTTCGGTGTCAAGCACTTCTTGCGGCATATGTCCGCAAGCGCGATCAGCGGCCGTTGCGGCCCAGCTGCGCGGTGATCTCGGAGACCTGGTTGTAGATCGAGCGTCGCTCTTTCATGAGGTCGCTGATCTTCTTGTACGCGTACATCACCGTCGTGTGGTCGCGGTTGCCGAAGAGCTGGCCGATCTTGGGCAGCGACAGGCTCGTGCGCTCGCGGCACAGGTACATGGCGATCTGACGGGCCGTCGCGACCGACTGAGACCGGCTCGAGCCGTACAGGTCGTCGACGGTGAGCTTGAAGTACTGTGCCGTCGCCGTGATGATGTCGGTCGGCGAGATGACGTTGGCGTCGTCCTGGTCGACGATGTCGCGGAGGACCGTCTGCGCGAGAGACATGTCGAGCGTCGAGCGATTCAGGCTCGCGAAAGCCGACACGCGGATGAGCGCGCCCTCCAGCTCGCGGATGTTGCTCGAGACCACCGTCGCGATGTACTCGAGCACCTCGTCGGGGATGTGGAGGCGCTCGGACTGCGCCTTCTTCCGAAGGATCGCGATGCGCGTCTCGAGGTCGGGCGCCTGCACGTCGGTGATGAGACCCCACTCGAAGCGGCTGCGCATGCGGTCCTCGAAACCGGTCAGGTGCTTCGGCGGGACATCGCTCGTGATCACGACCTGCTTGTCGTGGTCGTGGAGCGTGTTGAAGGTGTGGAAGAACGCCTCCTGCGTCTCGGCACGACCCTGGAGGAACTGGATGTCGTCGATCAGCAGCACGTCGACATCGCGGTAGCGCGCCTGGAACGCCGAACCGCGGTTGTTCGCGATCGAGTTGATGAAGTCGTTCGTGAACTCCTCACTCGAGACGTACCGCACGCGGATGCCGCTGTAGAGGCTCATCGCGTACTCGCCGATGGCGTGGAGCAGGTGGGTCTTGCCGAGACCCGAGTCGCCGTAGATGAACAGCGGGTTGTACGCCTTCGCCGGCGCCTCGGCGACCGCGACCGCGGCGGCATGGGCGAAGCGGTTCGACTGCCCGATGACGAAATTGTCGAACGTGTACTTCGGGTTGAGTCGGGTGTCGCTGCGCGAGCCGGCGGATGCGGCATCCGTCGCCTCCTCGCGCGGAGCGCGCGTGACCGGTGCCGGCGCAGGAGCCGCTGCCGGCGAGATCGGCGCCTGGCCGACCTGTGACTGCACGGGAATGGGGGCGGTGAGGTGCGCGTCGGCGAGGTCGGGGTTGACGACGACGCGGAAGGTGCCGGCGCGCGTGGCGTCGTCCTGCTCGACGCGGGCGAGCGCCTCCATGATCGGCGCACGCATGCGCTTGGTGAACTGCGCCGCGGTGAGGTCGTTGGGGACGTCGAGGTAGAGGGTGCCGCCCATCACGCCCTGGGGAACCGCCAGGCTGAGGAAGCCATGCAGCTGCGGAGTGATGCGCTCATCTCCGAGAAGCTCGTCGAGCACCGCCGACCAGACAGGAACATCTGGAACTTCGTGCGGTGACATGGCCCCCCCGGGTTGTTGATAGGTCTTCCGGAGGTCCCGGATTACGGGTTCCGGGCCTGTGGATAACTGCCGGAGCCACGCTAGTCAGCGGCGGTCCCGGGAGCAAACTCCACTGTAGATCGGGCTGGTGTGTCGTGCCAGGACGGATGCCGCGACCCGTGGATAATGCCACGTCGACCTGTCTCGGTTTGAGTTCTCAGGCTGTCCGGCGTACCCTAAATCGGTTGACTTATGCCCTCGCGGCAGTCCCTTTGTACGTAGCGTCTCCGGTCTCAGAGTCCCGGTGACACCTGATCCGGAAGTGATCCCATGAGCAAGCGCACCTTCCAGCCCAACAACCGCCGTCGCGCCAAGAAGCACGGCTTCCGCGCCCGCATGCGCACCCGCGCCGGTCGCGCCATCCTCTCGGCTCGCCGCGGCAAGGGCCGCACCGAGCTCTCGGCCTGACCCCGAGCGGTGCTGGCGAGGCCGAACCGACTCACCCGCGGAGCGGAGTACAAGGCCGTCGTCCGTCGGGGTCGCCGGTGTGCCGGTGTGCACACCGTGACCTACGTGAACAGCGCCGTGGCCGATGGCCCGGCGCGGTTCGGTTTCATCGTCAGCCGTGCCGTCGGCGGCGCCGTGGTGCGCAACACCGTGCGGCGCAGGCTGAAGGCGCTGTGCGCCGAGGCGCTGCCGACGGTCCGTGACGGCAGCGACATCGTGATCCGCGCCCTCCCGAGTGCTGCGACGGTCTCGTTCGGCGAGCTCCGCGACGAAGTGACGCGATGCCTGGCCCGGAGGGCGGCATGAGCGTCCTTCCGGCGTACGCCCTCGGCGACGCGCACCTCGAGGCATCCGGTCTGGCTCGCGCCGTTCCGCTGCTCCCCCGCAATGCCGCGCTGGCGCTGCTGCACGGCTACCGCGCCACCATCTCGCATACGTACGGCGATGTCTGCAAGTACTACCCGTCGTGCTCGGCCTATGCGGTCGGTGCGGTGCAGCAGCACGGCGTCGTCATCGGGTCGGCTCTGACGGCTCGCCGCCTCGCACGCTGCCACCCCTGGGCGGTCGGCGGCGTGGACGACGTGCCGCCCCACGCGAACTTCCGGCACGCCCTGACCCCGCGGGGTTTCGTCGTGCCACTCCCCTCTGGAAAGGACTGATCCTCCGCATGGATCTCTTGCTCGCCTCCACGTCGACACCCGCCCCGGACGCGGGCGGTGGCTTCGACCTGATCGGAATCATCCTGTGGCCGCTCAAGTGGGCGGTCGAGGCGGTCCTCGTCTTCTGGCACTGGCTCTTCACCGCGATCGGCCTGCCGCCGGCGGACGGCATCACCTGGGTGCTGTCCATCGTCGGTCTCGTCATCGTGGTGCGCTCGGCCCTCATCCCCCTCTTCGTGCGGCAGATCAAGAGCCAGCGAAAGATGATGGAAATCGCTCCTGAACTGCGAAAAGTTCAGGAGAAGTACAAGGGCAAGCGCGACCAGCTCTCTCGCGAGGCGATGAGCCGCGAGACCATGGCGCTGTACAAGAAGCACGGCACCACCCCCGTCTCCAGCTGCCTGCCGCTGCTCGTGCAGATGCCGATCTTCTTCGCCCTGTTCAGCGTGCTCAACGACGTCACGAAGCACTACAACGACGGCATCGGCGGCGTGGGCCTCCTGAACGCCACGCTCACGGCCGAGTTCTACAACGCGAAGCTCTTCGGCGTCGCATCGCTGCACGAGACGCTCATCGACGCCGTGAACACCGGCAACACGGCGGCCATCGCAATCCTCGCGACGCTCGTCGTGCTCATGATCGCGTCGCAGTTCTTCACGCAGCTGCAGATCATCTCGAAGAACCTCTCCCCCGAAGCCAAGACCGGCCAGGCCTACCAGATGCAGAAGATCATGCTCTGGGTGCTTCCCTTCGCGTTCGTCTTCTCGGGTGTCTTCTTCCCGCTCGGCGTCGTCATCTACTGGTTCGTCTCGAACCTGTGGACCATGGGGCAGCAGTTCCTCGTCATCCGCGAGATGCCGACCCCCGGGTCCGAGGCGGCCAAGGAGCGTGAGGAGCGGCTCGCACGCAAGGGCAAGGCGATCGACTCGTCGGGCAAGGTCGTGCCGATGGAGAAGTACCTCGCCGAGCAGCAGCGCCTGTACGAAGAGGCTGAGAAGGCGCGCGCGGCCGCCCCCAAGCGCCAGCAGCCCGTGAGCAAGCAGCGCGCGAAGAAGCAGACGCAGAAGCAGCCGAAGCCCGGCGGCGCGGACTCCTCCGGGACCGCCGCCGGACCGGCATCCTGACTCCGCTCGCGTTCCCGAGCCGACCCGAACCCTCAGAGGACATCATGACCAGCACGCCTGACTTCGCGCCCACCGAGGTGGCATCCGAGCGCGAGCCCGCGACCGTCGAGCAGCTCGAGCAGGAAGGCGACATCGCCGCCGACTTCCTCGAGGGACTTCTCGATATCGCCGACGTGGACGGCGACCTCGACCTGGATGTACGCGCGGGTCGCGCGTATGTCTCCGTCGAGGCGCCCGAAGGCGGATCGGTCTCGCTCATCGCCGACCCCGACACGGTGCAGGCGCTCCAGGAGCTCACCCGCATCGCGGTCCAGAACCGCACCGGCCGGTTCTCGCGCCTGATCCTCGATGTCGGCGGATCACGCGACACGCGACAGCGCCAGCTCGCGACTCTCGTCGACCGAGCCATCGATCGCCTCGAGAACGGTGCCTCGCAGGCATCCCTGCCGGCGATGTCGAGCTACGAGCGCAAGCTGGTGCACGACATCGTGTCGGAGCGCGGCTTCGTGTCCGAGTCGTACGGCGAAGGCGCCGACCGCCACACCGTCATCCGCCGCGGCTGACGACGCGTTTCACGTGAAACATCGATGACTGGAATCGAGCAGGAGCCGGCTGCCGCTGAGGCGATCTTCGGCGACCGGGTCGCGCTGGCCCGACAGTTCACCGAGGCACTGGGCCGTCACGGCGAGGAGCGGGGCCTCATCGGTCCTCTCGAGCTGCCCCGGCTGTGGACGCGGCACATCCTGAACAGTGCCGTGATCGCTCCCCTGTTCTCGCCGGGACGCGTGGGCGATGTCGGCTCTGGCGCCGGCCTGCCCGGTCTCGTTCTCGCGATCGCGCGTCCGGACGTCGACTGGGTGCTGATCGAGCCGATGGAGCGCCGCGTCACGTGGCTGACCGAGCAGGTCGACGCCCTGGGGCTCAAGAATGTCGAGGTCGTCCGGGCCCGTGCGGAGGACTGGAAGTTCGGAGCGGTGCTGGATGCGGTGACCGCGCGCGCCGTGAGCGCGTTGCGCACGCTCGTGCCGATCACCGCTCCCCTGGTTCGGGATGGCGGCGAGCTGATTCTGCTCAAGGGTGCGAGTGCCGGGAACGAGATCGAGGCGGCGGAGAAGCAGCTGCGGAAGTTCCGCGTGACGAACGCTCGGGTGGAGCTCGTGGGCGAGGGGCTGCTCGAAGAGCCTTCGAGGGTGGTGCGTGCGACGGTCCGCTGACCGTTTCACGTGAAACATCGCGCCGGGTCGCTGGCCGTCGGCGTCAGTGTCCTGCCGATCGAGTAGCCGTCGCGGCCGCTCCCCGCCGATCTACCGAGCCCGCCAATCGTTCTGAAGCTCACCATCGCTCCGGCTCGGTGGCCCGATCCAGCCTCGACGCTTCCCGACACCTCGGCGCTAGACGTGCCCCTCATGCGCGCTACGTGCGGCTGCAACGACCGGCAGGGAGTCTCCGCGCGCAGATGGATCAATCCTCAGTCGCCCCCGCGTTCGAGAGGGAGCGTTCACCGGCATCATCGTCGAGTCGACCGATGGAGCAGTCCACGGCGGGCGCGTCGAGACTCAGGTGGGCGCACCGTGACATTCGCAGGATTTCTGGTAGCCGGGAATGCTCTTAGCGAGTCGCACGCCCACTTTCTGGCGTCCGATCGCGACTCGTCGACGTTTCACGTGAAACATCGATGGGATATCCGGCGAGCGGCGCGTCGCTCCCGCACGCTGCGGTGCGCGTTGGCCCTGCATCTCGCCGACGAACGAATACTCCATACCGGACTGTGCCGTGGGTCCGCCCACCAATCGGTCCCCGGGGCCCCGAAGCGGTGCTGCACACGCGATCGTAACTGGATGCCACACATGTACATCCTCGAGTGCTCCAACCGCTCGCTCTACGTCGGAAGCGCACGCAACCTCGAGCACCGACTTGCGCAGCACGGTGAGGGCGAAGATCGGCGCACACGCGCACACGTCTGCCCGTCGCCCGCTGTACTTCGAGCGGTTCGACCGTGTTGATGATGCGTACGTCGCGAGAAGCAGGTGCAAGCGTGGAGCCGCGCGAAGCGGGCTGGCGCTCGTGAGCGAGCAGCTCGAGAAGCTCCTGGCCTGAGCAAGAAGGCGTTCCCAAAAGGGGTCTGATCGATCGGAGCGGTTTGGCGTTTCACGTGAAACATCAGCGGGGGCGTTGATACGGTCGCAGGCGGCCTGCTCGACCGGCGAGGTGAGGCAAGGTTTGCGGATCGAGTAGCCGCGGAGCGGCGTATCGGGATCTTACGGGAGGTGAAGGGGTCCGATACTTCGCTGGCGCGCCATTCGACCGGCGGGGTGAGGGAGGAAGCGCCTACTCGACCGGCGGGT
>NZ_JSYE01000051.1:0-1161 GCF_054824025.1 Microbacterium sp. HJ5 | reverse complement strand
GTCGGCGACGCGTCGGGCATGTTCCCGATCGACGCGGCGACCAACGACTACGACGCGCCGATGCTCGAGAAGTTCGACCGCCTGGTGTCGGAGCGGGCCTTCGGGCTGCAGGTCTCCGACCTGCTTCCCGAGGTGCTGGTCGCCGGTCAGGAGGCCGGGGAGCTTACCGCCGAGGGTACCGCGCTGCTCGATCCCACCGGAGCCCTGCGGCCCGGCATCCCGCTGTGCCCGCCCGAGGGCGACGCCGGAACCGGCATGGTCGCGACCTGCTCGGTCGCGCCGCGCACCGGCAACGTGAGCGCCGGCACGAGCATCTTCGCGATGGTCGTGCTCGAGCGGCCTCTCGCCAACGTCCACCACGAGCTGGATCTCGTGACTACGCCCGCAGGCGATCCCGTCGCCATGGTGCACTGCAACAACGGCGCCAGCGAGCTCGCGGCGTGGGTGGGACTGTTCTCGCGGTTCGCCACCGTCGGCGGCGGACAGCTCGACTCGGACGACGTGTTCGAGGTGCTGTTCCGCGAGGCGCTCGACGGCGATCCGGACGCAGGCGGCCTCCTCGCCTACAACCACCTCGCCGGCGAGCCGATCGCGGGGATGTCGGAGGGGCGGCCGCTCTTCGTGCGCACCCCCGACAGCCGGCTGACGCTCGCGAACTTCATGCGCGCTCAGATCTACGGCGTGTTCGGCACGCTCGCGCTCGGCATGCGCGTGCTCGAGGGCGAAGGCGTTGAGCTCGACCGGATGTTCGCGCACGGCGGCATGTTCCGCACGGCGGGCGTCGCGCAGCGGTTCCTGGCGGGAGCGCTCGATGCGCCGGTCGCCGTGGCCGAGACCGCGTCGGAGGGCGGCGCCTGGGGCATCGCCGTGCTCGCGGCGTATCTCGCCGAGGCATCCGCCACCGATCTCGACGGCTTCCTGCGCGACCGCGTCTTCCGCGACGCGGCATTCGACACCGTCGACCCGGACGCCGAGGACGTGCCCGGATTCGCCGCCTACCTGTCGACGTACCGCGCCGGGCTCGCCATCGAGCGGGCCGCCGTCCACGCACTCTGACCCTCCCCAGATAGAACCCCACGAAGGATCCCCGATATGACCCGTCAGCCACTTCAGACCTCGCTTGATTCCTATGAGGTGTGGTTCGTCACCGGCAGCCAGAAC
>NZ_JSYE01000050.1:0-2663 GCF_054824025.1 Microbacterium sp. HJ5 | reverse complement strand
ATCCGCACGCCCGATCAGCGGATCCGGGTGTTCGTGAGCTCGACCCTGCGCGAGCTCGCCGACGAGCGACGCGCCGTGCGCGCCGCCATCGAACGCATGCGCCTGGCCCCCGTCATGTTCGAACTCGGCGCCCGCCCCCACCCGCCCCGCGAGCTGTACCGCTCCTACCTCGCCCAGAGCGACGTCTTCGTCGGCATCTACGGATCCAGCTACGGCTGGGTCGCCCCCGACGAAGAGATCTCCGGCCTCGAAGACGAATACAACCTCGCCCCCCGCGGCATGCCCAAACTCATCTACATCAAGACCGCCGACACCCGCGACGAACGCCTCCAGGAGCTCATCGCCCGCATCCAAGCCGACGACACCGCCGCCTATCTCCACTTCGAGGACGCCGCGGGGCTGGAGGAGCAGGTGGCCGGAGATCTGGCGATGCTGCTGGCGGAGCGGTTCGATCAATCGCGCGGCGGCGGCGGGTCGCCGCCCGTGTCGGACGAGTCCGACGCCGAGTCGCTGCGCGCCCGCGTGCCGGTGCCGTACACCCAGACGATCGGTCGCGAGGGCGAGCTGGCCGAGCTGCGGGCGATGCTCTCGGCGGGCGAGCATCGCGTGCTGAGCCTCATCGGCCCCGGCGGCATCGGCAAGTCGCGCCTCGCGATCGAAGCCGCGCACGCGAACGCCGACCTGTTCCCCGACGGCGTGTACTTCGTGCCGCTCGAGGGGGTGCTCGAAGCGAATCTGCTGCTGCCGACGATCGCCTACATCCTCGGCGTGCGCGACACGGGCGGTGGATCGCTCGAGGAGCGGATCGCCCGTGCGATCGGCGACCGGCGGGTGCTGGTCGTGCTCGACAACTTCGAGCAGATCGTGGAGGAGGCGCCCGTCCTGGTGCAGCTGTACACCCTGGCGCCCCGTGCGGTCTTCCTCGTCACGAGCCGCACCGTGCTGCGGATCCGCGGCGAGCAGGTCTTCGAGGTCGACGCGCTGTCCTCGCCCGACGAGGCGGCGCCGGCCACGCTCGAACGCGCTCTCGCCTCGCCCGCATGCCGGCTGTTCGCGGAGCGCGCGCAGGCCGCCAAGCCCGATTTCGTCCTCGCGCCCGACAACGCGCGCGACGTCATCGACATCTGCCGTCGGCTCGAGGGCCTCCCACTGGCGATCGAGCTGGCCGCCGCGAAGCTGCGGATCCTCACCGCGCACGACGTCGCGCAGCGCCTCGAGCGCACGCTGCCGCTGCTCTCATCGGCGGCGCGCGACCTGCCCGAGCGTCACCGCACGATGCGCACCACGATCGACTGGAGCGTGAGCCTGCTCTCGCCCGAGCAGCGCGACATGCTCGACGGGCTGGGCGTCTTCGCCGCGCGGTTCTCGCTCGAGGCCGTCGAGGCGCTCGCCGCCGGCCGCTCGTGGGGCGACAGCCCGATCGAGACGCTCGCCGCGCTCATCGACGCGTCACTGGTCAAGCAGGTCGACAGCGCCGGGCGATCGGCGTTCTCGCTGCTCGCCACCGTCCGCGAGTACGCGCTCCAGCGGCTCGAGGACCGCGACGAGGCCGACCGGCTGCGCCTCGCCCACGCCCAGTACTACTACGGTCTCGTGCGCCGCATCGCCCCGGATCTGCGCGGCCCCGGCCAGGCCGACGCGGTCACGGAGCTGCGCAGCGAGGTGCCGAACCTCCGGGCCGCGGCGCGGCACCTCGTGCAGGCCGGCCGTTACGACGACGTCGCCGACTTCGCCTGGCTGCTCCTCCCCTACTGGTGGATCTCCAGCCTGTTCGCCGAGGTCCGGCTGTGGATGCTCGAGCTTCTCGCGGCCGACGAGCCGCTCGGCGACCGCACGCGCGCGATCGCGCTGTTCTACTCGGTGTGGGGCGAGATGTGGCAGCGCCCGAGCGATCAGGTCGTGGCCGACCTCGGCGAGTGCGTGCGGCTGTTCACCGCCGGCGGCGACGAGGACGCGGCCGCGATGGCACTCGCCGCTCGCGGCACGACGCGCCTGCAGTTCCCCGACGCCGACGGGGCGACCGCCGCGGCCGAGCTCATGCAGGCGGTGACGATGCTGCGCGCCCTCGGCGACGGCTGGGGCGAGGCGCTGGCCGAGATCGGCCTGGGCTTCATCTCGGTGGGGATGGGCTCCATCCCCGACGCCCGCGCCCACTTCGACCGATCGGCCGAGATCGCCGAGGCGGAGCAGGACATCTTCACGCGCGCCGTCGCCGGCAACAACCGCGCGCGCATCTTCTTCATGCTGGGCGAGATCGAGACGGCCGAGCAGGAGTACTTCCTCACCCTCGACATGTCCGCGCGGCTGCGCTTCGTCGAGGGCGCGGCGTACGGACTCGAGGGCATGTGCGCGATCGCCGCCGTCCGCGGCGACGCGTGGCGGGCCGGGGTGTTCGCCGCGGTGACACAGGAGCTGCGCCGGACGACCGGCATGTTCGACGTCGAGGGGTTCGCGGTGCACGTCGCGCCTCTTGCGGCCTTGCGCGAGCGCGACCCCGAGGGCGTGGCCGAGGGCGAGCGGGCCGGCGCCGAGATGAGTCCCGCGGAGGCCATCCGCCTCGCCCTGCCCGACGTCGACGCCCCGGCGAGAGAGGCGCTCCTCCGATGGTGAACGTCCACCCGCAGCATCCGATCATCCGCACGCCCGATCAGCGGATCCGGGTG
>NZ_JSYE01000049.1:0-231 GCF_054824025.1 Microbacterium sp. HJ5 | reverse complement strand
CGAACGGGTCATGACCGACAACCACTTCAGTTACCGGCTGTCAAACGATGTCCGCGACGCGATCACTGAGCTCCACGCCAAGCACGTCCTGATTCGGCCGCATTGCCCTTGGCAGAACGGCAAAGTCGAGCGACTCAACCGCACCCTGCAAACCGAATGGGCCTACCGGCGCGTCTTCACCTCGAACAGTGAACGCGCCGAAGCACTTGCACCCTGGCTCGAGCACTACAA
>NZ_JSYE01000048.1:0-8281 GCF_054824025.1 Microbacterium sp. HJ5 | reverse complement strand
TTACGAATTCGTTACACAGTGGACAAACGGTAACGAGTGTTACAGACTCTCAGGGCGGCGTTCATCGGCGAGCGCCCCCGAGAAAGGTACCCGAATGGAACACCTCACCCCCCGCCCCCGCCGGTTCACCCTCACCATCGCCGCCCTTGCCGCCACGGGACTCCTCGTCGCCGGATGCGCGTCCGCATCGGGCAGCGAGGGAGACTCGACGTCGTCGGACTCCGGCGCGCCGCTCGAGATCCTCGGCGCCGAGATCAAGGTCGACGAAGCCGCGCGTGCTCTGCTCCCCGACGACATCGCCACGGCCGGTTCGGTCACCGCCGCAACGGACGCTCCATACGCCCCCTTCGAGATGTTCGTCGAGGAAGGCTCGGACGAGCTGACCGGCGTCGACGTCCTGCTCGGGCAGGCCATCGGCGCCAAGCTGGGCATCGACGTCGAGTTCGCCCAGCAGGGCTTCGACGGCATCATCCCCGCCCTCCAGGCCGGCAACTACGACCTCACCATCTCGGCGATGACCAGCAGCGTCGAGCGCATGGACGTGCTCACCTTCGTCGACTACTCGGCGTCGGGCACCGGCATCCTGACCCGCGCCGGCAACCCCGACGAGATCGAGACGTACCTCGACCTCTGCGGCAAGGACGTCGCCGTGCAGACCGCGACCAGCCAGGTCGAGCTCGTGAACGACGTGTGGCAGGCGGAGTGCGAGGCAGAGGGACTCGAGCCGATCGCACTGTCGGAGTTCCCGTCCGACTCCGACGCCCAACTCGCCATCACAGCCGGCAAGGCGGCCGCCTCGCTGCTGACGAAGCCCAGCGCCGGGTACGTCGCCAAGATCACCAATGACGGCCAGACCTTCATGGTCGTCGAGGACCCCGCGGCCCCCAACGGCTACGATGCGACCCTCAACGGGATCGGCGTGCTGAAGGAGAACGCCGACTTCGCCGCGGCGATCCAGGCGGCACTCCAGTCCCTCATCGACGACGGCACCTACGCCGCGATCCTCGCCGAGTTCGGCGTCGAAGGCATCGGCATCGACGAAGCGACCATCGACGGCGCGGCATCCTGAGTCGCGTGCCGGGGGCGGTCGCATGACCACGCCGCCCCCGGGACGCCGGTCTCCCGTCGACACCTCGCACCGACCCGTCAACACCTAGGAGCATCATGGCCGCACCGTCGCAGCCGCTCGCCGGCACCCCGGCGCCTCCCGTCGACCGCCCCGTACCCATCGAGGCCGTCCCCCTCCGCCACCCCTGGCGCTGGGTGTCGGGCGTCGTCGTCGCCATCGTGACGGCGTCGCTCCTTCTCGCCTTCGCCCAGAACCCGAACATCGACTGGCCCACCGTCGGCGAGTACCTGTTCGCTCCACTCACGCTCCAGGGCCTTGCCACCACGATCTACCTCACGATCGCCGCCATGACGATCGGGTTGGGCGGAGGCATCGTCGTCGCGATCATGCGTCTGTCTCCCAATCCGGTTCTGCGCGCCGTCAGCGGGCTCTTCGTCTGGGTCTTCCGCGGGACGCCGGTGCTGCTCCAGCTGATCTTCTGGGGCTTCATCGGGGCCTTCCTCCCCAAGATCGTCATCGGGATCCCCTTCACGAGCGTCGAGTTCTGGTCGATCGAGACCAGCGACCTGATCCCGGCCACCGTCGCCGCGCTGCTCGCCCTGGGCCTGAACGAGATGGCCTACGCCTCCGAGATCGTGCGCGCCGGCATCACCTCCGTCGATCATGGCCAGACCGAGGCTGCCCACTCACTGGGCATGACCCCGGGCCGCACCATGCGGCGCGTCGTCCTGCCGCAGGCGATGCGGGTGATCGTCCCGCCCATGGGCAACGAGGTGATCACCATGCTCAAGACCACCGCTCTCGTCTCGGTGATCGCCGGCCGGGACCTGATGTCCAACCTGCAGGCGGCGTACGCCCAGAACTTCAAGATCATCCCGCTGCTGATCGTCGCAGCCATCTGGTACCTGGTGCTCACCAGTATCCTCGCCATCCCGCAGGCCTGGCTCGAACGCCGTTACGGCCGCGGGGTCGCAGGATCCAGAGAGAGCAGCGCTCTGCGCGGATGGCGCTCGTGGAAGGCCGGAGAGAAGTGACCGTCATGATTCCCCCGCATCCCGTCCAGGACGCCCCCGAGGCGACCACCGCAGCGATCATCGACGCCCGCGATGTGCACAAGCGCTTCGGCTCGCTCGAGGTCCTCAAGGGAATCACGCTGCAGGTGCAGCGTGGCCAGGTCGCGTGCCTGCTCGGACCCTCGGGCTCCGGGAAGTCCACGTTCCTGCGCTGCATCAACCACCTCGAGAAGATCGACGCGGGCATGATCCGCGTCGCCGACCAGACGGTCGGCTACGAAGAGCGCGACGGCAAGCTCTACGAGCTGCCCGTCCGTGCGGTGGCGCGCCAGCGCCGCGGGGTCGGCATGGTCTTCCAGAGATTCAACCTCTTCCCCCACATGACCTCCCTCGAGAACATCATCGAGGCGCCCACGCAGGTGCGGAGGCTCCCTCGCGCGGCCGCGCGAGAGCGCGCGCTCGAGCTGCTCGACCGCGTGGGTCTGGCCGACAAGGCGGCGGCCTACCCGAGTGCTCTGTCGGGCGGGCAGCAGCAGCGCATCGCCATTGCGCGCGCGCTCGCGATGGACCCGGAGGTGATGCTGTTCGACGAGCCGACGTCGGCCCTCGACCCGGAGCTCGTCGGCGACGTGCTCGATGTGATGCGCGACCTCGCGGCGTCCGGCATGACGATGATCGTCGTGACGCACGAGATCGGCTTCGCGCGCGAGGTCGCCGACATCGCCGTGTTCATGGACGGCGGAGTGGTCGTCGAGCAGGGGCGGCCGGACGAGGTGCTGGTCAGCCCGCGGGAGGCGCGCACCCAGGCCTTCCTCGGCAAGGTCCTCTAGTGCCGCCCCGCATCGCCGCAGCCCCCCTGAGCCCGCCTGCCTTGCTCGCGCGCGCCGAGGCGCTGATGCCGGGATTCCGCGCGGACCTGCGCCGGCTGGTGGGCATCGACTCCGGAAGTGACGACGCCGCCGGCGTTGACGCGGCAGGCGACTGGTGCGCCGAGCAGCTTGACGCGCTGGGCTTCGAGGTCGAGCGCGTCCCGACCCCCGCGGTCGAGGGCACCCGATACGGTGCTGTGGTCGTCGGGCGCAAGCGCGGCCGCGGCATTCGGCGCATCCTGCTCTTCGCCCACCTCGACACCGTCTTCGCCGAGGGCACTGCCGCCGCGCGGCCGTACCGCGAGGCGGACGGACGCGCGTTCGGTCCCGGTGTCTGCGACGACAAGGGCGGGGTCGTCGCCGCGATCCATGCCGCTCGGGTGCTTGACGACGCGGGGTTCGACGACTTCGGCGAACTGGTCCTCGCGTTCACTCCCGATGAGGAGGTCGGGTCGCCCGCTTCGGGCGCCCTGCTCGCAACGCTGGCCTCCGGTGTGGACGCCGCCCTGTGCCTGGAGGGAGCGCGCGAGAACGGTGACCTCGTGACGGCCCGCAAGGGCGTCGCCGACGTGCGCGTCCGCATCCGGGGTCGAGCGGCGCATGCCGGCGTCGAGCCCGAGCGCGGTCGCAACGCCGCGGTCGAGGCCGCCCACCTGCTGCTCGACCTGCAGGCTCTCAACGGCTCGCGGCCGGGACTCTCGGTGAACGTGGGAATGGTCACGGCGGGCGAACGCCCCAACATCGTTCCGGCCTACGCCGAGCTCACGGGCGAGGTGCGAGCGGTCAACCTGCTCGACCTCGAGTGGGCGCTCGCCGCGATCGAGGCGCGTGCCGATGCGCCTGTCGTCGTGGGAGTCGCGTGCGAGACCGAGCGGATGGCCGTGTGCCCGCCCCTTGAGGCGTCCGCCACAGCCGAGCTGTTCGCCGCGGCCGCCGCTGTGGCCGGTGAACTGGGCATCGATGTGGGCGGAGCCGCCACGGGCGGCGTGTCGGACGCGAACTTCGTCGCGGCCACGGGCGTCGCCGTGCTCGACGGGCTCGGCCCGGTGGGCGGAGACGATCACGCCGAGAGCGAGTGGCTCGATCTGACGAGCGTCCCCGGCCGGGTCGCGATGCTGGCCGGGCTCGTCATCCGCGTCGCCGCGGGATGACCGCGCTACTGTCGAGTCCGGAGGTGCCCGATATGGCCGAGGCCGGAATGGCGGAGTCGATCCGGCGAGGAATGGCCGATTGCTCACCCGCGGAGCGCAAAGTCGCGCGCGTGCTCCTCTCGGCGTACCCGTCTGCGGGCTTCGAGACCGTGGCGCGACTCGCGGAGCGCGCGAGCGTGAGCGGGCCGACGGTCCTGCGTTTCGTGCAACGGCTCGGCTACCGCGGGTTCCCCGACTTCCAGGAGGCGCTCCGGCGCGACCTCGACGAGCGCTCCGCGTCGCCGCTTCGCATCCACCAGACCCAGGGCCCTCGCGACGACGACAGCGCGACGCTGCGTGATCGTGCGGCGGCCATCTCCCAGCACACGCTCGCACAGACCTTCGCCGAAGTCAGCACCCACGACCTGGAGCGCTGCGTCGAGCTCATCTCGCAGGCACCGGGTTCGGTCCTGGTCGCCGGCGGAAGGTACTCGGGGCTGCTGGGGCGCGTGCTCGCGCAGCACCTCGAGCAGCTGAGACCGAGGGTGCGAACGCTTCCGGAGGCACCGTCCGCGCGCGCGGCGCTGGTCGGCGACCTGGGGCGGCGTGACGTGTTGGTGCTTTTCGACTTCCGTCGCTACGAGGAGCAGACGCAGCGTCTTGCGAAGGCGGCACGCGCGCGTCACGCGGCAGTGGTCCTGTTCACCGACATCTGGCTGTCCCCCATCGCTTCCGACGCCGACGTGGTGCTGACCAGCGAGACCGCCGCGCCCTCGCCGTTCGACGCGCTCACCCCTATCCTGGCGCTTGTCGAGACGGTCGTCGCCGGCTGCTTCGATCGCCTGGGCGATGCCGCGGTGGAGCGGATGGCTCGCGCCGACCGGACGGCGGACGACCTGGGTCTGTACTGAGCCCGCAACGCGCGACACGAGGGCCGCCCGCAGACGCGCCGGACGGCCCCGCGCCGCCGTCAGGGGATGGCGGTGATGTCCATCCGAAGGCCGGCGAACGAGATCGATCCCGACGGCGTGCGCCAGGCGGCGGTCGCTTCGTCACGGAGCAGTCCGGTCACGAACCGGGGGTCCGACTCGAGGCTCAACCCCTGCCCCGCACGAGACGACGATGCGACCACGTCCTGTGCGAGGTCGCGCAGCGTGTAAACGCCGCCCGCCCCGTCGAGCGAGTCCCACACGTCGCCGCGGGTGGAGGCGTCGGCGCCCCGCGCTTTCACGGGATGGGAGCCCTTCGCCCGCTGCACGGAGACGGCGTCGCCGATGGCGATCGTGTCGCCCGCCGTGGCGTAGCTCCAGCGCACACCAGTGACGCCGCCGGCTCCGTGGTCCGTCGCGCCGCGCACGTCGAGAACGGACACGCCGTGCTCGCCGATCACGGTTCCCTTGCCGCTGCGCCTGTCGAGGACGACCGCCGTGGTCTCGTCCACGCCCAGGACGAACGAATGACCGGTCTCGAGCGCGAGCTTGGCGGCGCGCCCCTGCCTGCCCCAGGTGGTGAAGTGGCTGTCGAGCAGCACGCCGTCGACGAAGCCGAAGCCGCCGTACGGCAGGTACCCCAGAGCGCGGGGGTCGTCGAGATAGCCGGCGGTGGCGCCGTCGCGCCACGCTTCGTACGACTCGCCGCCGGTGATCATGTCGGCACCCTGCTGGATGGTGAGCCCGGCGCTCACGCCCGCGACGACTCCGCGTGCCGCAACGTCGCGGATCGCGGACATGACGGGCGTGTCGGTGCAGGATGCGAAGGCTTCCAGGTCGGCGTCGTCGCAGTCGAACAGGGTCCGCACGTAGCGCATCTGGTCGCCTCCGCCGAAGAAGACGCCGGTGGATGCTGCGACCGCCGCGCGCACGCCGGGATCCGCGGCACGGTCAGGGGTGTACGGGTCGCCGGGATAGTTGTCACCGGCGTCGATGGGCACCGCATACGTCTCGGCGCCGTACTCCTCGAACAGCGCCGAGTAGTACAGCCCGTTCGCCGCCGCGTTGTTCTTGTCGGCATCGCCGGCATCCGCGGCGGACCGTGCGGGCGATGCGGCGGCGGTGACGAGGGCGATCCGCGCCTTCGCGGGGCCGGACCCGTCGGGGTCGGCGAGGTCGACGATGGCCCGGAGGATCTCGTCGTTCTCGGCGAGATTGCCGCCGATGAGGACGGCGTGCGGGGTCGGGGCCGGTGGCGCCGCCAGAGCGGACTCTGGGGCCAGCAGCGACGCGGACGCGACGATCGCCGTGACCGCCCCCGCCGTCGTGCGGTGGATGATGCGCATGGTTCTCCTTTGAAACAGCAGATACAGAATGTGGCTTGCTGTGTGAGAATCTAACGCACATTACAAATCAGTGGAAGGACGCCGATGACGGCATCTCCCCTCGCGCCGCCGCTCGCTCCTGCAGCACCCGCGGCCGCGATGCACCTCGCAGACGAAGTGGCGGCGGCGCTCGTCGATCAGGTGTTCGAGTACGCCCGGCGCCGGGCGCTCGAGGACGCCGTCCCGCTCGACCGGCCTCAGGCGCTCGGCGACCTGCGCCGGCTCGCCGGACACTCGATCCGTCCCGACGGCATCGGCGCACGGCGTGCGATGGGCGTCTTCGAACACGTGCTGGCTCCCGCCTGCATCTCGACCGACCATCCGGCGTATCTCTCCTTCATCCCCTCCGCGCCCACGAAGGCCGCGCTCGCGTTCGACGTGGTGGTTTCGGCGTCCGCGGTGTACGGCGGCTCATGGATGGAGGGGTCGGGCGCCGTGTTCGCAGAGAACGAAGTGCTGGCGTGGCTCGCCGCGGAGTTCGGCCTGCCTCCCGGCGCCGGCGGCGTCTTCGTGCAGGGCGGCACGATCGGCAACCTCTCCGCTCTCGTGGCGGCTCGTGAGCGCGCCCGCCGGAGGGCGCGGGCGGCGGGGGAGCGGATGCCGGACCGCTGGGCGGTCGTCTGCAGCTCTGAGGCGCACTCGTCGATCGCCTCGGCGGCGGCGGTCATGGATGTCGACCTCGTCGCGGCCGAGGCCGACGAGGAGGGGCGCCTTCGCGGCTCGGCGGTCGCCGAGGCGATCGCCTCCTCATCCGGCGCCGTCTTCGCCGTGGTCGCGACCGCGGGGACGACCAATCTCGGCATCGTGGACGACATCGCGTCGATCGCGGCGGTGGCGCGTGACCATGGTGCATGGCTCCACGTGGACGGCGCGTACGGGCTCGCCGCGATGCTCGCGCCGAGCACTCGGCATCTGTTCGCCGGCGTGGAGGACGCTGACAGCCTCATCGTCGACCCGCACAAGTGGCTCTTCGCGCCCTTCGACGCGTGTGCGCTCATCTACCGCGATCCGGCCGTCGCGCTTGCCGCCCACACTCAGAAGGCCGGCTACCTCGACACCCTGACCGACTCGGCCGATTGGAATCCCTCCGACCTCGCCGTCCAGCTCACGCGACGGGCACGCGGCCTGCCGCTGTGGTTCTCGCTCGCCGTGCACGGCACGGAGAGTTATCGTCGGGCGATCGAGGACGCCGTGGCGCGCGCCGGTCGCGTGGCCGACGAGATCCGTCGTCGGCCGGAGCTGCACCTTCTGCGTCAGCCGGACCTGTCGGTCGTGGCCT
Source organism: Microbacterium sp. HJ5 (assembly GCF_054824025.1). Taxonomy (NCBI): domain Bacteria; kingdom Bacillati; phylum Actinomycetota; class Actinomycetes; order Micrococcales; family Microbacteriaceae; genus Microbacterium; species Microbacterium sp. HJ5. The sequence continues at coordinate 607 of NZ_JSYE01000048.1, read as the reverse complement.
TCCGGCGCGAGGGGTGGAGTCGCGAGGATTATCAGGCGTGGTCGGATCGGCTGCTCGAGGATCAGCGCGCCTTCGTCGTTCCCAGCTCGCACGCCGGCGAGCCGATCCTCCGATTCGCCATCATCTCGCCGCTCACGACCGACGCCGTCCTCTGGGAGATCCTCGACACGCTGCGGTGACGCCGGCGGTCGCCCTGCGCCGACCGTCGTCGCATCCGCCTGCCGCTTGCGCTGGCGCATGGAGGGTCGGTCCGGCTCCCTCAACATCGGCGAAGGCTGCACGCACGGAGCAGTCGCGCTTCAGCGCGTCGAGAATCTTTCGATCCTGCGCGACGCAGGACTGGTCATCGGAGCGCGAGATGGGTACCAGGTGCGTCGCCGGCTGGACGCCAGCGGTTTCGAGCCGCTTGAGGACTGGATCTAACCGCTGATGGATGTCCTCGCGCAGGGATCCGCTCCGCCCGACGGATGAGTCGGAGGCGGGAACAACGCGCATGATCCGCGTGTGAGGTGCTGCGGTCGTGATCGCCCAAGGCCAACGCTGTCAGAGCTCGAACTGAGCTTCCAATTCCTCTAGCCCGTGCGGCGGATCATCCGGAGTGCTCGTC
>NZ_JSYE01000005.1:0-70251 GCF_054824025.1 Microbacterium sp. HJ5 | reverse complement strand
GGACCACCCGATCATCGCCGCGCTCCCGCCTCAGGAGGATGCGCATGGCTGAATCGGCATATGCTGACACGGTGCCCTCGGCCGAGGTCGATGTCATCGTCGTCGGCGGCGGTCCGGCCGGCCTGTCCGCAGCGCTCAACCTCGGACGCTCGCGTGCGTCCGTCGTCGTCGTCGACGCGGGGCGCCCGCGCAACGCGGCGACGCTGAAGTCGCACGGATTCCTCACGCGTGACGGCGTGCCGCCGCTCGAGCTGCGCAAGCTCGCCCGCGGCGAACTGGCCGCCTACCCGGGCGTCACACTGCTCGACCGCACCGTCGTCACAGCCCTGCTGCCGACGGATTCCGGTGACGGCATGCGGTTCATCGCCGCCCTCAAGGGACCGGCCGGGCGCACGCCGCCGGCCTTGGCGGCGCGCTCGGTGATCGTGGCGACGGGGCTCCGCGAGACACTGCCCGCCATCCCGAGCCTCCGCGCCTTCTACGGCATGACGATCTTCAGCTGCGCGGCCTGCGACGCGTGGGAGCTGCAGGACCAGCGGCTCGCTCTCATCGGCGAGACGCCCGACCTCGCGGCCCGCGCGCGCCTGATCTCGCGCTGGACGGATCGGCTCACGGTGTTCACCAACGGCGCGGATGTCGTCGACACCGTCGAGGAGGCCGAGCTCGCGGCATCCGGCATCGTCGTCGAACGACGGGCGATCGACGACCTCGAGGGCGACCGGGGAGCGGTCTCGGCCGTGCGGCTCGCAGACGGCTCGCGCGTCGAGATCGACGGCGGCTTCGTGCGGCCGCAGTGGCAGCCGGCGCTCGACTTCCTCGCGGGGCACGACGTCGAGCGCGAGACGGACGGCACCCTCGTCGTCGATCGCTCGGGACGCACCTCGGTGCCGGGGCTCTACGCGGCGGGGGATGCCGCCTCCCCCGGTCCGCAGCAGCTCATCGTGGCCGCGGGCCAGGGTGCGCGTGCGGCCGCCGTCCTCGTGCACGACCTGGTGGGCGTGCGCACGGCCCACTGACACGGGGCCTTCTCGCGCCGAGTCGCCACTTCGGGCGACCTCGCCAGCGCGGACCTCAGCGGCGCGTCTGCTCGGAGCCGGAGAGCCTCTGCGCCAGATAGATCGGCACGATCGACACCAGCACGAGGACGACCGCGATGACCGACACGACCGGCGCCTGGTTCGGACGGAACATGTTGTTGAGGATGTAGATGGGCAGCGTCGTGACGCCCGAACCCGCCGTGAACGTGGTGACGATGATCTCGTCGAAGCTCAGCGCGAAGGCGAGCATGCCGCCCGCCAGCAGCGCCGAGCGCAGCTGCGGGAACGTGACGAGACGGAAGGTCGTCCACACGCCCGCGCCCAGATCGGCAGACGCCTCCTCGAGGTTGGTCCCGGTGCGCCGCAGACGCGCGATGACGTTGTTGAAGACGGTCACGATGCAGAAGGTGGCGTGGGCGATCACGACGGTCCAGATCGAGAGCGGCACCCCCATGATCGTGCGGAAGAAGTTGTTCAGCGCGATGCCGGTGATGATGCCGGGGAGCGCGATGGGCAGGATGATCAGCAGGGAGATCGACTCACGGCCGAAGAAGTCGAAGCGCTGCAGCGCGAACGAGATGAGGGTGCCCAGGATGAGGGCGATCACCGTCGCGATGATGGCCACCTGCACGCTCGTGAGGACGGCGTCGAGTGCGCCCGCGCTCTGGAAGGCCTTCCCCCACCATTCGAGGGTGAGCCCCGGCGGGGGCCAGGTGAGCGACGTGGAGGTGGAGAACGAGTTCACCAGCACCACGAACAGGGGCAGGTAGACGACGAGCAGGATGACGCCCGTCACGATCGCGAGGATCACCCGTGCCGGCGTGGAGAGTCGCATGCGGTGTCCTAGAGGTTGTTCAGCGCACCGGTGCGACGCACCAGCGCGAGGTAGCCGAAGATGATGACGATGGGGATGAGGGCGATCGCGGCCGCGAGCGGCAGGTTGCCTGCCGCGCCGATGTTCGCGTAGATGAGGTTGCCCAGCATCTGGTTGGCCCCGCCGACGATGTTGACGGTGATGTAGTCGCCGAGCGAGAGCGAGAAGGCGAAGATCGTGCCCGCGATGATCGCAGGGAACGCCATGGGCAGCACGACGCTGCCGATCGTCCGCCACGTCTTGCCGCCGAGGTCGGCCGACGCCTCCAGCAGCGAGTCCGGCACCCGCTCGAGGCCGGCCCAGATCGGCAGGATCACATACGGCAGCCAGAGGTAGGAGAGGGTGATGACCGTGGCAGGCAGTCCGTAGCCGGGCGTGTGCAACCCGAACGGAGCGAGGATCCACTCGAGGATGCCCTCCTGCGAGAGCACCGAGCGCCACGCGTAGGCCTTGACGAGGTAGCTGGCCCACAGGGGCATGAGGATGGCGATGACGAGGATCCGCTGCATCCGCGGTGTCGCCACCTTCGCCATGTAGAACGCGATCGGCAGCGCAATGGCCACGTCGATGAGCGTCACGAGCAGGGCGACGCCCACGGTCCGCAGCGTCACCGTCTGATAGAGCGTCCCCGTGATCACCGTGACGATGTTGTCGAGCGTCCACTCGATGACGATCTCGTTGGTGAACGGGTCGACGCGCCAGAACGCCGTGATCAGCAGCAGGACGAGCGCGACGATGTAGACGACGACGAGCCAGAAGAGGGGCGCGGCGAGCAGCAGCGACAGTCGCGTCCTGGGGTGCGTCGTGAGGAACGACGAGACGCCGCGCGTGAGGCGGTGGAAGGCGTCGCCGATGCGCCTGGCGATCGACCGGTGCTTCGGCGCCGGCGTCTCCGGGGCGTGCGCCGGCGGCGCGGAGGTGATGGTGTCGGTCATCGGAATCCTCGGGCAGACCGGGGACGGCGCGGTTTCGCGACGCCGCCCCCGGTGGTCGGGGGCGTCAGCCCTTGATCTCGGTCCAGGCCTCGGTCCACTTGGCGTAGTCGACGCATTCGACGTCGGTGCGCCCGTCGACGCACTCGGCGATCGGTGTCGTCCAGTACCAGATCTGCGACGCGTACTCCTCGTCGCCCGCGTGGTACGCCTCGCAGTCGTCGCGGTAGTCGCACGCCTCCTGGCTCGACGGCGCCTCGCCGAAGTAGGCGGTCGCGGCGGCGTTGGTCTCGGGGCTGGCGATCCAGTCGAGCCACGCATACGCGCAGTTCGGGCTCTTCGCCTCGGAGGCGATCATCCAGGTGTCCGACCAGCCTGTGGCGCCCTCCTCGGGGAGGACGACCTCGGTGGTCGCGTCGCCGCCGGCGAGCACGTTCTGAATGACCTGCCACGTCGTGCCGGCCACCGAATCGCCGGTCTCGAAGGCCTGGATCTCCTTCAGGTAGTCCGACCAGTACTCACCGACGTGCTCGCGCTGCGCCTTGAGCAGGTCGACGGCCGCCTGGAACTGCTCTTCGTCGAGCGCGTACGGGTTCTCGATTCCCAGCTCCGGCTGGTGGGTCATGAGATAGACGGCGGCGTCGGCGATGTAGATCGGCGAGTCGTACGCGGTGATCTTGCCCGAGTACTCGCTCGCGCTGTCGAACACGATGTCCCACGACGTCGGGGCCGGAGAGACGACCTCCGTGTTGTACAGGAGCAGGTTGGCGCCGTAGCCGTGAGGCACCCCGTAGGACTGCCCGTCGACGGAGTTCCACTCCTTCTCCTTGAGGAAGTCGTAGATCCCCTCGTAGCTGGGGATGAGCTCGGTGTTGACGGGCGCCACGTCGCCGGCCGCGATCAGGCGGAGTGTCGCGTCACCGGAAGCGGCGATCACGTCGTAGTCGCCCGTCTTCATGAGGTTGACGGCCTCGTCGGAGGTGCCGTAGGTCTTGGACGTGACCTCGCAGCCGGTCTCCTCCTCGAAGCCGCTGACCCAGTCGACGGCGGGATCGTTGCTGCCGTCCTCGACGTATCCCGGCCACGCGAGGATCGACACCGAGCCCTCGTAGTCGCCGAGCTCGTCGGCCTGCTCGGACGGCGCCGCGCTGCCTCCGCCGGAGGTGCCGCATCCGGCCAGGACGGCGATCGCGCCGATCGCCAGCGCGGTGCCGGCGATCCGCTTGCCGTGTGATGAGTGCAACATGGGTGTTCCTCTCGGTGTGTTCGAAACTGCTGTGTTCTCCGGGGCGTTCGCCCAGGCTCGTGCCGGCTCAGGTGCCGGGTGGGATCAGGGAGACGACGTCGGAGTCGTGCCAGGTCACGTGCACACGGTCGCCGCGCACGTCGTCGGCGTCGCGGGTGCGGTCGTTGCGTTCGAGGACGGTCACGCGCATCCCGGCATCGAGGTCGATGACCCGACGGATGCCGCTGCCCACGTAGATGGACTCGACCAGCGTGCCCGGCGCCGACCGCTCGCCCTCGCCGGTGGCGGCCTCCGAGCGGAGGGAGAGCTTCTCGGGGCGGATGGAGTGCTCGCCGCTCCGGCCGATCAGGGCGGCCGAACGGTCGGGATCGAACAGGTTCGACGTGCCGACGAAGTCGGCCACGAAGCGTGAGGCCGGCCGCTCGTACAGGTCCCACGGAGTGCCGAGCTGCTCGATCCGGCCGTCGTGGAAGACCGCCACGCGGTCGGAGAGCGTGAGCGCCTCCTCCTGGTCGTGCGTCACGAAGATGAAGGTGATGCCGAGATCGCGCTGGATCTGCTTGAGCTCGACCTGCATCTGCTCGCGCAGCTTGAGGTCGAGGGCGCCGAGCGGCTCGTCGAGCAGCAGCACCTTGGGCTGGACGACGGTGGCGCGAGCGAGCGCAACGCGCTGGCGCTGGCCGCCCGAGAGCTGCGACGGTTTGCGGGTCGCCATCTGGTCGAGGCGCACGGCGGCGAGCGCCTTCATCGCGCGATCGCGACGCTCGGCGCGCTTCACACCGCGGACGCGCAGGCCGTACGCCACGTTGTCGAGCACGTTCATGTGCGGGAACAGCGCGTAGTCCTGGAACACCGTGTTGACGTCCCGATCGAAGGGCGCCTTCTTGGTGACGTCCTGCCCGAAGAGTTCGATCGTGCCGGCGGTCGGCTGCTCGAAGCCCGCGATCAACCGGAGCACGGTGGTCTTTCCGGAGCCCGAGGGTCCGAGCATGGAGAAGAACTCGCCCGCCGCGATCTCCAGGTCGACATGGTCCACCGCGGTGACGCTGCCGAACTCCTTGGTGAGTCCGGTCAGCCGGATGGCGGCTTGATGCTCGATCATTGACCTCTCCTTCGATGTCGATGCAACTAATCATATGGATCCATATGTCAAAAGATGATCCCCCGTGTTACGGTCGTGTCACGGTTGGGGAAGACGGGGTTCCGGCCGGGAAGGATCGCCTGATGCCGCACGCCACAGGACGCGTCGACGCCGCCCGGGCCGTCGTCTTCGCTCCGCTCGACGGCACGGGCCGTGCCGAGCTCGTCGAGCAGCGGCTCACCGACGCGATCGTGAGCGGCGTGCTCCACGACGGCGAGCGACTCCCCAGCGAGTCGGATCTCTCGCGCAGCCTCGGGGTCGCGCTGGTCACCGCGCGCGAAGCACTCGAAGGCATGCGCGACAAGGGCTTCGTACGCACTCGCCGCGGCCGTGACGGCGGAAGCTTCGTCACGTACGACCGCGATACGGCGATGCGTATGCTGGGGCGCAGGTTGCGTGAGACCAGCCGGATCGAGCTGCGGGACCTCGCCCTGCACACATCCGCGATCGCCGGGACAGCGGCCGAGACAGCGGCCGACCGGGCGACGGATGACGACATCCAGAGCCTGACCCGCATCGCCGACGGGGCCGACCTGTCGACGGCCGGCGGGGCACGCCGGGCCGTGAGCCGATTCCAGCTCGAAGTCGCCGCCGTCAGCCAGTCGCCCCGTCTCGTCCACGAGGAGATGCGACTGCAGAGCGAGGCAGGGCCGCTCTTGTGGATGTGCCTGCGTGAACAGGAGTACCGTGACCGCAGTGCGCTCGCGCGCACGCAGATCATCACCGCTATCGCCGATGCCTCACCCGACTCGGCCCGCGCGGCGACGATCACCCACATAGACAGTGCGTTCGAATGGCTCATCGACGAGCGGGCGCGGATCGAAGCGCTCGCGCTGGATGAGGCATCCGCTTCGCCCGCGGAGGAGGAGATCGCATGACCACCATCGCGACTCGATCGCAGGCCGAGGTCGCCGCGGGCGTCGCCGCCACGATCGATGGCATCTTCGCCATGATCGACGGCTGGCGGGCGCTCCTCGAGCGAAGCCTCCGGGCGGACGATCCCTTGACGGCGGTCTTCGTCGATCCGGTGGTGGAGTCCTTCGCCGTGCCGGCGGTGTCGGGCGACACGCTGCTGACGGGCGCCGGCTTCGTCGCCGCACCGGGAGCACTCTCCGACGCCGAGTGGCACCTCGCATGGTGGCTCGGCGGCAACGGGACGTCGCCCGGTGTGCGCCGCCTCGCCACCGTCGACGACCCCGCTCACGAACAGTTCCGCGACTATACGGCTCTCGAGTGGTGGCGTGTGCCCACGCTCAGCGGCAGCCGTCATCTGACCGGGCCGTACGTCGACTACGTCTGCACCGACGACTACACCGTGACGATCACCACGCCCGTCCTCATCGACGGCGAACTGGTCGGCATCGTCGGCGCCGACGCGCTCGTCGATCGCCTCGAGCGCGAGCTGCTCCCCGCGATGCGCACGGGTGCGCGCCCGGCGACGCTCGTCAACGCGTCGGGTCGCGTCGTCACGTCGACCGACGCCCGCAGAGAGCCGGGCTCCATCCTCCGCATCGACGGACTCACCGACGCTCTTCACGACCCCGCAGGCCTCGAGATCGCGCTGGCCTCCGGCGCCGCGGTCGTGGCGTGCGGCGACACGTCGCTCGCGCTCGTGCTCCACTGAAGCACGCTCGCCGGAGCAGTGCGCCTACGGCGTCCGCGCGTAGACCCGCACCTGCGAGCCATCGACGACGAACTGCAGACCGCTGCCGACCGGGTGCGCCTCGAGCAGTTCGGCGGGGCTCGACTCCGTGGTCTCGAGGGAGGCGATCAGCGGAAACCCGGCCCCGCCGCAGCCCATCGATGTCACGGCCCCGTTGTCCTGAGGTTCGTCGGGGGAATCGGGGAGGTCCAGCACGAATACGCACTCGGCATCATCCTCTGCGCCGCCGAACGCGTTGGGCACCATGACCACGGTGAGGCCCTCGTAGCGCTCGAAGATCGTCGAGCCTTCCTGGCGGACGGGTCCGAGGAACGGGTCCGGCCACTCGGCATCCGGATCCTCGAGAAGGGTGGCCACGCGAGCGGCGCCGGTCGACGTGGTGAGCAGCGCGAGACCAGCACCGAGGGCCATCGCCGCGACCAGCGCTCCGACGCCGAGCCACACGCGGGCGCGCCAGGGCACGCGGTTCCACCACGCGGGACCGTCCCGGCGATCGCTTCGCGGGCGATCGGATGCCGGGCCCCCGGCCGAGTCGTCCGGTCGCGCGTCCTCTTCCGCACCCTCGCTCGGCGCCTCCGCACCGGGTGCGGAGCGGTCGCCCGGACCCTCGTCATCGCCCGGATCCTCGTCGGCGGCCGAATCCTCGTCAGCGTAAGGATTCTCGTCGGCGTAAGGATTCTCGTCGCCGTCCGGGGCGGGTCCGACCGCCCGAATCGTCATAGCAGACACGTCGCTCACGCGCGCATGTGCGTCGCGCTCGAGGCGCTCGTGCTCGTCGCGCTCGAGCTCCTCCAGCCTCGCGAGCGCGAGGGGGTCGTCGAAGATGTCGGCGTCCGGACCATAGGCCCGGGCCCGCAGCATCCCCAGTTCGTCGGATGGCCCACTCATCGTGGGACCATCCTGCCCGCGTTCAGACCGGGTCAGGCTGCATCTGGTGCAAAGGCCGGGCGGCTTCCGGCTGGACGTCCTCGGCCTGCGAGGCCCGCCACGCCGCGCGGCCGGCCGCGAGCATGCTGCGCACCTGCTCCTGATCGGCGGCGGGGCTCATCGGATCCGGCCAGTGGGCGATCTCTCCGAGCGCCCAGTCCACCCAGGCGATGATGTGGTCGTAGTGGCCGATCATGAAGGTGTTCGAGAGCGCGAAGAGGTGACGCCGCTCTGGGAAGGTGCCGCCCGTCTCACTGATGTAGTCGGCGTAGCGGGCGAACAGCGCACGGTGCGTCACGGCCTGGTCGCGCATGGTCTCGAGATTGCGGCGCAGGTCGTCGATCGTGCCCTGGTCCGAGATCAGCACGCGGATCATGCCCTCGAACTCCAGTGCGGGCGGGCTCGCCTCGGCCGTGAGCCATTCGGCGAGCACCCCGCGGCCGGCATCCGTGATCGAGTAGACGGTCCGGCCCCGACGGCCCGACTGCTCGACGCGCGACGTCACGAGGCCGTCCACGAGGAGTCGCTTCAGCGTGTTGTAGCGCTGTCGATCGGCACGCGGCCAGAGCTTGTCGACGCCGCGGCCGAGCTGCTCGGCCAGTTGATAGGCCGACCAGTCGCGCGAGGCCAGGAGGCCCAGGGTCAGGTACGCGGTCGTCGTCAACTCGCGCTGCGGCACGGATACCTCCGGATATTGGTTATCGACGGGAGCCCTCGAAATCCATATACTGCAAACTGCAGTAGCCTTCGGGTCGAACGCGGCCGAATCGTGTGGGGACACGGGTCGCGGACTGGGGCAGGCTCGAGCTGTGCGAAGGGCCTGCATCCCGATGGCACTGGGGCAGCCATCGGGGTGGCGCCGGCGCCACCCGCCGGGGTCGCCCCGATAGGCCCGGTCAGCGGCCGACCGCACCCGCGTCGGTCGAGCCGACGTCTGTGCGGTGGAAGTTCTGGAACGACCGCGAAGCCGTCGGTCCGCGCTGACCCTGGTATCGGTTGCCGTAGGGACCCGAACCGTACGGGTTCTCAGCCGGCGACGACAGGCGGAAGAAGCACAGCTGCCCGATCTTCATGCCCGGCCACAGCGTGATCGGCAGCGTCGCGACGTTCGACAGCTCGAGGGTCACATGGCCCGAGAAGCCCGGGTCGATGAACCCCGCGGTCGAGTGCGTGAGCAGTCCGAGGCGGCCGAGCGAGGACTTGCCCTCGAGGCGCGCCGCGACGTCGTCGGGCAGCGAGACGAGCTCGAACGTCGAGCCGAGGGCGAACTCGCCCGGATGCAGCACGAACGGCTCTTCGGGCTCGACCTCGATCAGCCGGGTCAGCTCGGGCTGATCCTGCGCCGGGTCGATGAACGGGTACTTGTGGTTGTCGAACAGCCGGAAATACCGATCGAGGCGCACATCGACGCTGGACGGCTGCACCATCTCGGGCTGCCAGGGATCGAGGCCGATGCGCCCCTCGTCGATCTCGTGGCGGATGTCGCGATCGGAGAGCAGCACGCCCTCAGCCTATCGACGGCGAGCGGATGCCGCGGGCTCGCCCTGCGGGAAGGCTCTGTTATCCTTGCCAGACGCCGCAAGGCCTGCCGGGGATGTAGTTCAATGGCAGAACTTCAGCTTCCCAAGCTGATAGCGCGGGTTCGATTCCCGTCATCCCCTCCACTGTCACCATCCGGGCTCTCACGCCCCGGCATCCGCTCACGCCAGCGGTTCGGCGGCCTCCCGCGCGGCGCGCGCCGAGGACTGCACCGCACCGATGCTCGCGGCGATCACGAGGGCGATGCCCACGACCTCCAGCCACGAGAGGTACTGCGCCAGGAAGATGAACCCGGCAAGGGCGGCGGTCGCCGGCGCGAGGCTCATCAGGATCGCGAAGACGGCGGCGGGCAGGCGGCGCAGCGCGATCAGCTCCAGCGCGTACGGGATCGTCGAGGACAGGATCGCGACCGCGGCCCCGAGCGCGACGATCTCGATCCGCAGGAGCGCCGCCCCCGCGTCGGTGATGCCGAAGGGCAGCGACAGCACGGCGCCGACCGCCATCGCCAGGGCCAGGCCGTCGAGCTTGGGGAACCCGCGCCCGACGCGCGCCGACGCGAGGATGTAGAACGCCCAGCTCGCTGCGGCGCCGAGCGCGAACAGCACACCGAGAGGATCGAGCCGATCCCAACCGCCCCCGGCGAGCGCGACGACCCCGGCGAGCGCGAGCAGCGCCCACAGCCAGGCCGACGCGCGACGTGCCGCGACGATCGACAGGACGAGCGGGCCGAGCACCTCGATCGTGACCGTGACTCCGAGGGGCAGCCGCTCCAGCGCCAGATAGAACAGGGCGTTCATGGTCGCCAGCACGACGCCGAACCACACGACGTCGACCCACGCCTCGCGCGTGTGGCCGCGCAGGCGCGGCCGTGCGATGAGCAGCAGGACGACCGCCGAGAACACCAGGCGCAGCATCACCATGCCGAGGGGGCCCACGGTGGGGAAGAGCAGAACGGCGAGCGAGGCGCCGACCTCCTGGCACGCGAGGCCGACGACGACGAGCAGGATCGCGGGGGACGCCCCCGCGCGGGTCGTCACGGCGTCATGCCGCCGGTGCCGCGCAGATCGCCGCCTCGGCGATCAGTGCGTGGTACTGCTCGGCGGTCCAGGGCAGACCCGCTTCGGGCGGGGTCTCGCCGGCAGCAGCCGGGGCCTTGGAGGCGATCGCCGCGAGCTCCCACGCAAGGGAGGCGCCGGCGGTCCCACCGGACGCCGAATTGTTGAGCACGACCGCGACGGTGAGCCCGGACGACGGGTCGGAGAACGCCCCCGTGATGTAGCCCGGAACCGAGCCGGACTGGCCGATCAGCGAGCCCGCCTGGGCCGCGCCCCCGGCCATCGTGTACCACGACGGCGTCTTCGCGCCCGCGGGGAGCGGATCGGCGAACCGCTTGTCGTTGCCCGGGTCGAGCGCGTTGGTGGCGAGCGCCTGGGCGTAACGGCCGAGGTCGTGGATGTCGGTGGACGCGCCGCTGTCGGTGAAGCCCGTGGTGGGCGAGACCTCGGTGACGTCGAGCGGCTCCGCGCAGTTGCTCTTGCCGTCTTCGAGAGGCTGGGAGTGCAGGCCCTGCAGCACGGAACCGGAAGGGGCCCCGAGCCGGGTCGCCTCGAGGTCGAGCGGCTCGGTGACGTACTCCTCGATGAGGTCGGCCGCGGGCTTCTCGAGCGCACGCTCGAGGGCCATGCCGAGCAGGATGTAGCCGGCGTCGGAGCCGCCGTAGACCTCACCGGGCTTCGTCGCGCGGGGCGCGCCGAGACCGAAGCTCGCGAGCTCGCGCGGGGTCCACTTGCGCGTCGGATTCGCGATCCACATCGGCGTGAGGCGGCCCGCGTAGGAGCCGATGCCCGAGGTGCCGTCGCACAGGTGCTCGAGTGTGACGTCGGAGAGAGCGGGGACGCTCGCCACCCATTCGGTGACCTTGTCGTCGAGCCCGATCTTGCCCTGCGCGGCGGCTCCATAGAGCACATCGCAGGTCATGGCACGCGTCACGCGGCCCGCGCGGAACTGCATGTCAGCGGTGACCTCGCCGCCGTCGACCGGGTTCTGGGTGCCGAGACCGGCGACCCAGGTGCCGCTCCAGGGGGCCCAGACGCCGACGATCGCGCCGCTCGATCCGGTCGCTGCCATGGCGTCGGTGACGGCGGTCTGCAGCTGGTCGATCGTCGCCTGAGGCAGCGCGGCATCCGCCTGCGGGGGCACCGGAACCTCGACGTGCCGATCGGGCGCGCACCCGACGATGGCGAGCGCGACCACGACGACGGCCGACGCAACCGCGATTGCGCGGCGTGTCTTGGGCTGGGTCCGCATTCTCACCCCCCGGTGATCGTCCTCTAGATTCAAACACACGGCGGGGCAACCGCCCGCACCGTGATCCCGAGGGCGGAACAGATGACGCATCAGTTCGACGACACCGTGCTCGCCGGCGTGCTCGGTCACATGAACGACGACCACGCCGACGACAACCTCCTGATCGCCCGGGCATTCGGCCCGGAGGGAGTGGTGGCCTCGACGATGGCCGCGTTCGACGGCGACGGGGGAACGTGGCGGGCGACCCTCGCCGACGGCGGAACAGTCGACGTGAGGGCGCCGTGGCCCGGGGGATCGATCGACGAGCGGCCGCAGGTGCGACGTGAGATCGTCGCCCTGTACGACGAGGCGTGCCGCCGGCTCGGCATCGAACCGCGTCCGCACGCGTGACCCCGGGAACGCGGAGAGATCGGTCATAGGTTAGGTGACCCTAAATCCCCTACACTGGGCGCATGAGCGACCCGATCCCGTTCTCCGCCGCACTGCGTGAGCGCTCCAGCCGCGCCCACTCGTCCAGCGAGAGCGCCGGCTTCATGGCCGACCTCATGAAGGGCGAGGGCACGCGCGACGACTACATCGCACTGGTGGCGCAGCACTGGTTCATCTACGAGGCGCTCGAGCGCACGGCCGGACAGATGCGCAACGACCCGGTCGCCTCCACCTTCATCAGCGACAAGCTGACGCGCCTCCCGGCACTCGAGGCCGATCTCGAGTTCCTCCTCGGTCCGGACTGGCGCGAGACCATCGCACCCCTGCCGACGACGCAGGCGTATGTGCGCCGCATCGACGAAGTCGGGGCCACGTGGCCCGGCGGCTTCGTCGCCCACCACTACACGCGCTACCTGGGCGACCTCTCCGGAGGCCAGTTCATCGGCCGCCTCATGGCGCGTCGCTTCGGCTTCGAAACGAACGGCATCGGCTTCTACCTCTTCGAGGACATCGCCGACCCCAAGGCATTCAAGGACGTCTATCGCGAACAGCTCGATTCGGCGCCGTGGGATGCCGCGGAGCAGGAGCGCGTCATCGACGAGGTGCTGCTCGCCTACCGCTTCAACACCGAGCTGTTCGACGACCTCGCGCAGGCCAAGGCGTCGCAGGTCGCCTGACGGTTCCGCGCGGCGGGTCGCGACCGGGGTCACCCGCCGGACTGCGCCTGTGCGTGCGCCTGCGACCGCACGCCCGCCATGAACCGCATGACGTCGGGGTCGACGCGGATGTCGCTGGGGCGCAGCGGCCGGGAGAGGTAGAGGCCGTCGAGCGAGGTGAGGCGCGACAGCGCGACGTAGGTCTGCCCGGGGGCGAAGGCGCCGGAGCCGAGATCGACGATCGCCCGCTCGTACGTCTTGCCCTGCGACTTGTGGATCGTCACGGCCCACGCGAGGCGCAGCGGGAACTGCGTGAACTCGGCGACGATCTCGCGCGAGAGCGACTTCGACCCGGCGTCGTACGCGTAGCGGAACCTCTCCCACACGGCCGGCTCGACGTCGAACTCCTGGTCCTCGACTTCGACGCGCACGGTGCCGCCCGCGATGCGGGTCACAGTGCCGATCGTGCCGTTGACCCAGCGCGGCGGTTCGCCGAACGACTGCGTGTCGTTGCGCAGGAACATGACCTGGGCGCCGACCTTGAGCTTGAGCTCCACGTCGGCCGGGTACGCGGCATCCCCCCGCCCGAAATCGCCGTTGATCTCGGCCGTGGCCGTCTGCTCGCGCCCGACCAGCTCGGTGAGATGGCGGCGGTTGATGTTGTTGACGATGTCGTTGCGCGTCGCGAGCGTGATGATCGGGTGCTCGCCGTCGCGCGGGTCGGGCGGCGTGCGGGCGCCCGTGTCATTGAGGATCTGCGCGATGTCGGCGGTGACGCGGCCGTAGCGCACCGCGTTGAGCATCGCCTTGAACGCGGGATCGGACTGCCGGTGGATGTCGACGAGCTCGCGGATGTGCAGGTCGGCGCCGTACGAGCCGATGTCGATGATGCCGTCGCCGGCCGCGTCGCCCACCCACACCTTGGCGTCGAAGAACCAGAAGGAGCGGTAGTGATCGCGCACGTACCGCAGCTCGTCACCCCGCGGGGGGACCGGCGCGAGCTGGTAGGGGTCGCCGAACATCACGATCTGCACGCCGCCGAAGGGTTCGCCGCGACGGCCCCGCGCCTTGCGGAGCGACCGGTCGATCGCGTCCATGAGATCGGCGTTGACCATCGAGATCTCGTCGATCACGAGCGTGTCGATCGCGTTGAGCAGCTTGCGGGTGGCGTCGGACTGGTCTTCGTCCTGCGAGCCGATGATGCCGAGGGGCAGCTTGAACAGCGAGTGGATCGTCTGGCCCTCGACGTTGAGCGCGGCCACGCCGGTCGGCGCGCACACCGCGATCGACTTGCTGGTGTTCCAGGCCAGGTGCTGCAGCAGGGTCGACTTGCCGGTTCCGGCGCGACCGGTCACGAACACGTGCTCGCGGGTGTCCTCGATGAGCCGGAACAGGGCCTCCTGCTCGGCTGACAGAGGCGGCGTGGTCACCGATTCATGTTAGGCCAGCGGATGCCGCACCCGGCGGGCCGAGGGGCGGGTCGGTGGACACCCGCTCATCCACAGGTGCCGGCCCGGGCTGCGATCGCCGCCGGACAGCAGGCGGCCGCCGGGATCGTGCGCGACCTCATCGCGGTCCGCGTGTGATCTCCGGGCGCGGCTCACGGTCTGATGAGACGGGGGGTCTCAATCGGGCGTGTGCGCGAGTTGGTTCTTAGACTGGAGCCGTGGACCAAGGGGCCGTGGATACCCGGGCCGGGAGCGCTGCTCCGTCGCCGGCTCCCTCCGCGAGCCCGGGGGGCGAGGCATCCGCTCATGTCCAGCCCCCGCGCAAGCCGGCCCGGCGCAGGAGTCTGGTCCTGGACCTCAGCCTCCTCGGCATCGTCGGCGTCCTGCTCGTGGCAGCCACGGTCGCGGCGTACGGCGCCATCGAGAAAGAGTTCTACAGCCCGTCCGCGTTCGTCGAGCGCTACCTCGCGATGCTCGCGAACGGGCGGGCCGCCGAAGCACTCACCGTGCCCGGCGTCGTCGTCGATTCGGCGGAGCTCGAGGCGGCGGGGCTGCCGCCCACCGCGTCCGAGGCGCTGCTGCGCGAAGCCGCTCTCGCCCCGCTGCTCGACGCCCGCGTCGTGTCGGAGCAGCAGGACGCCGAGGTGACCCGCGTCACCGTCGAGTACGAGGCGGGCGGCTACCCCGGCACCACGACCTTCGCGATCGAGCGCGACGGGTCGATCGGCCTCGCGCCGACCTGGCGGTTCGCGACCAGCCCCCTCGCCGTGATGGACCTCGTGGTGAAGGGCTCGATGGTCTTCTCCGTGAACGGGTTCGAGATGGACAAGCGGCAGGTGTCGGTCGACGGAGCGGATGCCGATCCCCTGGCCGCCGTCCCGCTGCTGGTCTTCACGCCGGGGCTCTACTCGGTGTCGGTCGACACGGCGATCTCTGCGACGCCGGGGGTGGCGGTCCTCTCGGACAGCCCGTTCCACGACATCCCGGTCGAGGTCCAGGCCGAGGCGACCGACGAGTTCGTGGCGGTCGTGCAGGACAAGGTCGAGCAGTTCCTCACGGGGTGCGCGACCCAGGAGGTGCTGCAGCCCACCTCGTGCCCGTTCGGCTACGTCGTGCAGGATCGCATCGACACGCTGCCCCAGTGGTCGATCGTGCAGCAGCCGACGGTCGAGGTGACGCCCGACGGCGCCGGCTGGCGCATCGTGCCCGCAGAAGCAGTGGCTCACATCGAGGTCGACATCCAGTCGCTCTTCGACGGCTCGATCAGCAGCGTCAGCGAGGACGTGCCCTTCGTCGTCGAGGGCTCGATCACGGTGCAGCCGGACGGATCGGCGTCGATCGTCGTGACGGCGCCCGGCTCGCAGTAGCCGCGGGCGCCCGGGCCGGTCTCGATCGTCCGTCTCAGCGACCGGCGCGGGCGTCGCGCTGGGCCAGCTCTGCCAGGCGGGCGTTGTAGGCCTCGAGTTCGGCGTCACCGGTGCGGTCGGCGTGACGATCGCGGCGCTTCTGGTCGCGCGCGTCGCTGCGACTCCACTGGATGGCGACGGTGATCGCCAGGATCAGCGTCGGGATCTCGCCGATCGACCAGGCCACGCCGCCGCCGAGGTACTGGTCGTCGAGCGGCGTCGAGCCCCACGTGCGGCCCATCGAGCCGAACCACTCGGCGACCATGAGCCCCGACTGCATCATGATGGCGATGCCGAAGAACGCGTGCATCGCCATGATGCCGATGAGCAGGAGAAGCCGCCCCGGGTACGGCAGGCGGTAGGGCACCGGATCGATGCCGATCAGCGTGAGCACGAAGAGGTACCCCGTGAAGAGGAAGTGCGCCGTCATCCACTCGTGCCCGAGGTGGTCGTACAGCGACCACCGGAAGAGGTCGGTGTAGTAGAAGATCCACAGCGAGCCGATGAACAGCGCAGCGGCGACGAACGGGTTCGTGAGCACCCGCGCCACGGGAGAGTGCACCGCCCACAGGATCCACTCGCGACCGCCGCGCGTGCCGTCGTCGCGCTTGCGGATCGCGCGGGCGGCGAGCGTGACCGGCGCACCGGCCACGAGCAGCAGCGGGATGGCCATGGTGAGCAGCATGTGCCCCACCATGTGCATGCTGAACAGATAGTCCTGGTAGACGTTGATCACTCCGCCGGTGACCCATACGAGCAGCGCGAGTCCCGCGATCCACATGATCGTGCGGTACAGCGGCCACTCGTCGCCCCTGCGCCGCAGGCGCCACACGCCCGCCAGGTAGAAGAACGCGCCGAAGCCCGCGGCGACGAGCCACAGGATGTCGATGTTCCACGC
The DNA here is from genome assembly GCF_054824025.1 of Microbacterium sp. HJ5. Lineage (NCBI taxonomy): Bacteria > Bacillati > Actinomycetota > Actinomycetes > Micrococcales > Microbacteriaceae > Microbacterium > Microbacterium sp. HJ5. Next base: position 53,748 of record NZ_JSYE01000005.1, on the reverse strand, counting down.
CGTCAGCCACCGCAACGGCGTCAGCTCTTCGGGAAGAGGCGCGCCGGTGAGCACCTCGGCGGGGGTGGGAAGGGCCGGAGCGGTCGACGGCACGGGGGGCGGTGTGCGCGCGAGGGCCGCCGCGGCCCCGCTGGCCGCGCCCATCAGGACGAGCTCGAACGCCACGAGGGTCCAGAAGGCGCGGGATGCCGCTCCTTCGCGCAGCCTGCCGATGAGGCGCAGCCGGTACCAGGCGCCGAACAGCCCGAGACCGATCAGCGCAACGATCTTCACGCACAGGATCAGGCCGTAGGGCGAGAGGAGGGCGGCCCAGTCCTGAAGTCCGATGGCGGCGCGCACCGTTCCGGAGAACGCGACGACGACGAACGCCGCGAGGGCGACGGTCGAGTAGCGCGCCACGACCGGCGCGAGCGCGTCGCGACCCATGAGCGGCCGGACCAGGACGATGAGCAGCAGGCCTCCGAGCCACACTGCGGCGCCGATGATGTGGAGGATCAGCGCGGCCATCGCCTCGTGGTGGAAGGCCTCTTCGCCGGAGTGGCCCTGGGTGCCCATCGGCACGAGCGCGGCGAGAGCGAGGATCGCCACGAAGAAGGTGGCCGTCCACGACCGGACCGCGAACGTCAGGACGGTGAGCGCGGCACCGGCCACCGTGGTGATGAGCCACGTGCGACCGACTTCGGTCTCGATGAGGAAGCGGCCGAGCTGGGCCCCGAACTCCGGGCCGGCATCGATGGCCGGGTTGAACGCGTCGACGAAGGTGAGGAACCCGGTCGCGGCGGCGGAGATCGTGAACAGGGCGGCCGAGACCGATGCCGTGTCGAGCGCGACGTCGAATTCGCGCTCGCCCGCTCGGAGGGCGAAGAGTGCGACGACGAGCGCTCCCGCCATGCCCGCCGCCGACAGGTTGACGAACAGCTTGGCGGTCGGAAGTCCCCAGCGCGCGATCGGGCCGGGGTCGCCGATGGCGAGGGGGGCGGCCCCGCCGCCGTAGGCGAGCGCCCAGATCAGCACGACGAGCGCCGCCACCGCCAGGATGACGGGACCGGCGACACGCAGCACCCGCGGGGAGGAGAGCCCTCCGCCGGCCTCGCGCGGCGCGAGGGCGCCGTGCTGCGAGGGTGCCGGTATCACCCTTCCAGCCTATGCGTGCGGTCGGGCGACGTTCGCCGTCGCCGGGAATGCAGAAGGGGGATGCCTCGGCATCCCCCTCCTTGTGTGGTCGTCGTTACTTGACGGCGGCCTTCAGCTTCGAGCCGGCGGTGACCTTGACGCGCTGGCCGGCGGGGATCTTGATCTCCTCACCCGTCTGCGGGTTGCGGCCGGTGCGGGCCGACGTCTCGACGCGCTCGAACGAGATCCAGCCCGGGATCGACACCTTGCTGCCCTTGGCGACGGCGTCGGAGACGGTGGAGAAGAGGGAGTCGAGCACGCCCGACACGGCGGACTGGCTCTGGCCCGTCGCGCTGGCGATGCTCGCGACGAGTTCGGTCTTGGTGATGGACTTGTCGGCCATGAATTGTCCTCCGAAAGCGGCGGAGTCGCCGCCTTGTTCATTTCTCGGACCGGACGGCATTCGCCCCCCGGCTGGTCGGATCGACCGCCTCGAATGTACCTGACTTCGCGCCGAGATCCGCGTATTTCCGGGGTTTTCGGGCTTTCCGGGCGGCGTGTCGGGCACGAAAGTGACAGGTGTGACCGGTGTGACGGCCGCTCGGACGTGATCTTCTAGCGTGTCAGGCGCCGTCACGCGGACCGCCGCGGGCCCGCTCCGCGCGGCGATCAGGCCCGGTGCGAGGCGATGACACCGCGCGCAGTGCGCGCGAAAGCGGGCGCGACCCGCTCCTGGCCGTCGAGATATCCGCCCACGAGCGCGGCGTCCCGCAGCAGGACGAGCGACGCCGCGACGCCGGCGGGGTCGTCGAGCCCCGCAGCGGCGGCGAGCTGTTCGAGCGTCGACCGGAACCATTCGCGGTGGTCGTCGATCAGATCGCGCACCGGCCCGTGGTCGGGATACTCGGCGGCGGCGTTGATGAAGGGGCATCCGCGCGTGTGCCGTTCGCGGATGTCCTGCTCGATGCCGGCGATCACGAGTTCGAGCAGGACCTCGGGGTCGGATGAGGACGCTCCAGCCTGGGCGAAGAGGTCGCGCAGTCCCTGGTCCTCACCGCGGAGGTAGGCGAGCACCAGACCTTCCTTGCCCTCGAACTGCTTGTACATCGTCGCGCGCGTGACGCCCGCCTGCTCGATGATGCGGTCGACGCCGACGGAGTGGATGCCCTCGCTGTAGAACAGGTCGGTCGCGGCATCCAGCAGTCTCTGCCTGGCGGGGGAGGGGCGAGTTCTCGACGCCTCCGCGGGGGTGGTGCTCATGTCATCTCCTCCGTCTCCATCGTGCCACTTCAGGCCCGGGAGAAATTCTTCGGGAATAGTCTTGCGTAGATAGAACGTTCGGTCTACCATCGGAGTCACCACCGCAACACCGAACAAGGAGCAAGATCATGAACACGACCACCAAGACCCCCATCGTCCTCATCCACGGCCTGTGGATGACCCCCAAGAGCTGGGACACCTGGGCCGAGCGCTTCCGCGCCGCCGGTCACCAGGTCATCGTCCCGGGCTGGCCCGGAATCGACGACCGCTCGGTCGAGGACATCCGCAGCAACCCCGAGGCCCTCAAGGGGATCGGTCTCAAGCAGATCGCCGACAACTACGAGCGCATCATCCGCGAGCTGCCGCAGAAGCCGATCATCATCGGCCACTCGTTCGGCGGCGTCATCACCCAGATGCTCGCCGATCGCGGACTCGGAGTCGCCTACGTCGGTGTCGCGCCGGGTCAGACGGCCGGCGTGACCGCCCTGCCGCTCTCGACGCTCTGGACCGGCACGCCGATCCTCTCCAACCCCTTCGGTCGCAACGGCGCCAAGCCGCTGTCGAAGCGCCACTTCCACTTCACGTTCGGCAACGACCTGCCCCGCGAGGAGTCCGACAAGCTGTGGGAGGAGTACGCCGTCAACTCCTACAACCGCGTCTTCCTCGAGGGCGTGCTCTCGGTGCTCAACGAGAAGAACGGGGTCACCCACGTGGACTACAGCCGAGCCGACCGCGCGCCGCTCCTCGTGATCACCGGTGAGATCGACCACGTGGTTCCGCCGGCCATCGGCAAGGCCATCGTGAAGAAGTACACGCAGACCGGCAGCCCCGCGACAGTCGAGTACAAGGAGTACCCGGGTCGCACGCACCGCCTCGTCAGCCAGGACGGCTGGGAGGAGATCGCCGATGACGCGCTCGCGTGGGCGACCACCCACCAGGTGCGCGAGACGGCGGCCGCGAAGTAGTCGGCGCCGCACCGCGGCCCGGCAGGACCCACCGCCGTCGAGGCACCGTTTCCCACGGTGCTTCGGCGGTCGAGTGGTCTCTCGACCGGGTGTCCGCGGTGGGATGCCGGGCCCGGGGTTCACGGAACCCCGGGCCTTTCCGCTGCCCCGCCCCGTGCAGGAGTTCAGTCGTGGAGGCGGCGGAGCGCCGTGATGACGTCGGCGTGCCAGCGGCGCGCGGCGGGCAGAGCCCCCGTGAACATCGCCGTGTCGTGGGTGACGCCCTGATAGCGCACCACGCTCGCATCCACGCCGGCCCGGCGCAGCGCGTCTCCGTAGGCGTCGCCGTCACCGCGCAGCGGGTCGTATTCCGCGGTGAGGATGACCGCCGGAGGCAGCCCTTCGTGAGACGCGGCGAGGAGCGGCGAGGCGTACGGCTCGCGCGCGAGCGCGGGGAGGGGGAGGTAGGTGCGGACGACGGAGCGCAGCTCGCGCAGGGCGATCAGACTCGGGATGCCGAGTGCCCGCGTCGCACGGAGGTCCAGATGCCGCCCCGTGAGATCGACGACCGGCACCTCGAGCAGCTGAAGACGGAAGGGATGTCCGCCGCGGTCGCGGTTCATGAGGGTCACCGCCGCCGCGATGCCCGCTCCCGCCGACGTGCCCGCCACGCCGATCCGGCCCGCGTCGAGTCCGAGCTCGTCCGCCTGCGCGAAGACCCACTCGAGCGCCGCGTGTCCCTGTTCGACCGGCGTCGGGTAGCGGTGCTCGGGCGCGAGCGCGTAGTCGACGGCGACGATCGCGACGCCGGCGTCGAGTGCGCGGCGGCGGTAGGCGGCATCCGTCGTCGGATAATCGATCCCGCCGATGCGGAACGCGCCGCCGAAGAACGCGACCACCGCCGGTGTCGGCTCGCCGGCTTCCGCGTCGCCGGACAGGCGCGGGCGGTAGATGCGCACGCGGAACGCCGGCAGGCCGTCGGGGGTGAGATCGTGCTCTTCGGTGGCGACGTCCGGGCCCGCCGTTCCGACGGACTCGAGCTCCTTGCGGTCCCACGCCACCGCGGCGCGGCGGTGCCGGGCGCGGGCTCGTGCCGGATCGGTGGCCGCGAGGCGACGCGTGTCGGACGAGTCGCGTGCCCGAGTGGACGCGCGGGGCGCGGCATCCGTCGTCATCGCATCAGCGGCGGGATGCTCGCGCTCGAACGGCCACAGGAGCGCCAGCCTGCGGCGCACGGCGCCGACGGCCTTGCTGATCAGGTACCTGCGGTGGACGCGCAGGCGCTCCTCGAAGAACGGGTCCAGGGGCATGCGCACCATCCTTCCGTGCGCATGCGCCGGTCGCACGGCGGTTGACAACGCGGAAGGCCCGGAGTTCCGAGGAACTCCGGGCCTTCCGGTGAAATGAGGTGCTTACCAGCTCGACTTGGTCACGCCGGGCAGCTCGCCACGGTGCGCCATGTCACGGAAGCGGACACGCGAGATGCCGAACTTCGTGAGGACACCGCGGGGGCGGCCGTCGATGACGTCGCGCGAGCGCAGGCGGACCGGCGAGGCGTTGCGGGGCAGCTTCTGCAGGCCCACGCGAGCGGCCTCGCGCTGCTCGTCGGTCGACTCCGGCGACACGAGCGCCTTCTTCAGCTCGGCGCGCTTGGCGGCGTAGCGGTCGACGACCTCCTGGCGCTGCTGGTTGCGCGCGATCTTGCTCTTCTTAGCCATGGATCAGCGCTCCTCTCGGAATTCGACGTGCTTGCGGATGACCGGGTCGTACTTCTTGAGCACGATGCGGTCGGGGTTGTTGCGGCGGTTCTTGCGCGTGACGTAGGTGTAACCCGTGCCCGCGGTCGACCGCAGCTTGATGATCGGACGGACGTCCTGAGCCTTCTTCGCCATTAGAGCTTCACACCCTTCGCGAGGAGGTCCTTGACGACGGACTCGATGCCGCGCGCGTCAATGACCTTGATGCCCTTGGCCGACACGTTGAGCTTGATGTTGCGCCCAAGCGACGGCACGTAGTACGTCTTCTTCTGCACGTTCGGGTCGAAGCGGCGCTTCGTCCGGCGGTGCGAGTGCGAGATGTTGTGACCGAAGCCGGGAACTGCTCCAGTCACCTGGCACACTGCTGCCATAGTGATGTCTCCTTAGTACCGTGAGGCCGGACGGCCCCACCCAAGATCCCTTGTCTGCACCCGCGCTTCACCGGACCATTCCGGGCCTGGCGATGAAGTGTGGATACGTACTGCGTGCTGGAGTGCGCGCAGACAAAGAGCCAGTCTAGCACGGCGGATGCCGCGTCCCCGCCCTCCGCCGGAGTGGGCGAGTTCTTCACAGCCCGTGCCGTATGCGGAATACGGCATCCCGGTGGTGGGACCATTGGTCAACCTCAAACTGCGGGGAGGACGTCATGACGGACTCGGACGGTTCGATCGCGATGTGGCCGAGGTCGCCCCTCGACCTCGAGAACACCCATCTCTGCCCCGCATGCTTCACGACGCTGACATCGACGACGTGCGAGCGCTGCGGTCTGGTGCTCGCCGATCCGCGCGCGTCGCGCGTTCTCGAGCTCGGCCGCTCGATCGTGGGCATCGAAGCTCAGCGCCAGGCGATCATCGACGAGATCCGCTCTGCCCATGCGCCGGTCGCACCGGCGCCCGGCGTCGCGCCCGCGGTGTGGTGGCAAGCGCCGGTGCCGGCGGCGCCCGACGCCTCGGCGGACCTCGCCGCGCCGGGGGTCGCCGGGCCGGGTGTGGCCGCGCCGGATGCTCCCGCGGTGGTCAGTGGCGGACCCGCGGCCTCGCCGGCTGCCGAGGCTCCGGTCGTGCCGGCAGCATCCGTCATTCCGCGCGCGCCGCGCCGGCGTCTCACCGTCCCCGTGCTGCTCCTCATCGTCGGCGTCTCACTGGTGGGCGTCGCGGCGGTGTTCTTCCTCGGCCTCGCGTGGTTCGTCGCCGGCATCCTCGTGCGGGCGCTCATCATCGCGGGCATCACCGCGGCCACGATCGCCGGTGCGACGCTCCTGCGACGGGGATCGCTGCGCGCGACCGCCGAGGGCGTGGGCGCCCTCGGCGTCATCCTTCTCGCGCTCGACGCCTACGCCGTCCGCGCCAACGACCTCTTCGGCGCGGGCGCCGCCGACCCCTTCGTGTACGCGGGGGCCTCCGCCCTCGTCGTCGCGGCGATCTGCCGCGCGTGGTCGGTGTTCTCGCGGCTGCGCGGCCCCGACCTGGCGGCCACGATCGCCGTGCCCGCCGGCATCGGACTGCTGGTGGGGGGTCTGCTCCCCGTCGACGACGCCGCCGCGTGGACGGCCGGGCTCGTCGGGGCCGCAGCAGGCGGGCTCGTGCATGCGCTCCCCGTTCCGTGGTCGGCGGGTCGAGCCGGACGCGACGCCGTGGTCGAGCGGACCTCCCTCGCCGTGATCGGCGTCGCCTCGCTCGCGGGTGCCGCGCTGGTCGCGCTCGTGTGGGGAATGGGCTCACTCGGCGCGCAGATCGCCGTGGCCGCTGCGATCATCGCTGTGGGCGTCGCGCACATGCTCGTCCTGCGCCCGCGGGGCGATGACGAGCGGGTGGCCGGAGCCACGCCGCTCGCGGCGACGGCGGGAGCGATCGCGGCGACGACCGCGGCGTCCCTCGGCTGGCAGCTCGCCCCTCAGAGCGAGCAGCCGTTCGTCGCGAGCCTCCTCCTTCCGGTGGTCGCTGTCGGGGTGGCGGTCGGGCTGGACCGCTGGGCGCCGCGCGGTCGCCGCACTCTGGCGGCACGTCTCGCCGCCGCCGTGGTCGCCGCCCTCTCCGTCGCGGTCCTCCTCCTGATGACGGCGCTCCGCGGAGGGGGCACGGCGAGCTCGTGGGTCCTCTGGGGCACCGACGTCTCCGCCTCGCCGTCCGCTGCGCTTCCCGATGCGGCCTACCAGGCGATCGCGGCCGTCATCGTCGCTGCGGCGCTGTTCGTCGCGCCGACGCTCGGCCGCCGTTCGCTGCGGCACGTCCGTCCCGCCGTCGCGGCACTCCTGCTGATCGCCGGGGCGGCCGGACTCGGCATCCCCCTCGTGCTGTTCGGCTCGGGTGTCGCCGTGGCGGCGATCGCCGTGTTCGCCCTGGCCCGCGGCGGCTCCCCGGTGGGCTGGGGCGTCGCCGCCGGTCTGGGTGCGGCGACCGCGTACGCGAGCGGACTCACTTCGCCGTGGCTGTGGACCATCGGGGTCGGCGTCGCGATCGCGGTGCCGATCGCGGCACGCCTGGTCCTGCGCCCGTCCCCGACGGCACGCGTGGGGCTGGTGGTCGCGGCGGTCGGGGTGGCCGCGGTCTCCGCCCTCATCGCGCCCTCGGCCATCGCCGCTGCCCTCGACGTCACCGCCGACGCCCGTTCGATCGCCCCGCTCCTGCAGTGGCTCGCCGTCGCGGTGCTCGCGGGTGCGCTCGCGCCGCGACTCGACCGACCGACGGGCAACGCCCTCGCCGTGGCCTCCTTCGTGCTCACCGGACTCTCGCTGGTGCCGCTGGTGGCGGCGCCGGTCGCGGGCGCGACGGTCTCGACCGCCATCGGCGAGCCCCTCCTCGGCATCGTGCGAGCAACCGTGCTGCTCGTGCTCCTCGCCGTCGTCGCGCTCGGACGTTCGAAGGTCTCCGCGCCAGCGCCGGCGCTGGCGGCCGCCGCGCTGCTCGGCCCGGTCGCCGCGTGCGTCGCGATCGCGATCGGCGATACGGCCGGAACGAGCGACGGAGCCACCGTCGTGGCGGTCGGGGTGGCGGCGGCGCTCGTGGTGTGGGCCGGAGCGCCCGCAGCGTGGGGCGCATTCGGAGCGGTCGTCGTAGGGGCACCCGTCCCCGACCCTCCGGCGAGTGAGGCACCGGTGGCCCCGCCGTCGACCGAAGGGGCGGATGCCGGTGTTCCGACGGTCACGCAGCGCGCCGGCTACCCCGTGGTCGCTCGCCGGCTGTCCGACCTGGGCGCCCTCGCGGTCGTGACCGTGACCGGCTGGACCGTATCGGCCGATCTCGTGTGGGTGCTGCTGGCGATCATCGCGGCAGGGTTCGGCGGCGCTGCGGCGACGCGGGACTGGGCGGGACCGCGCGCCGACCGGCCACGCGGTGTCCTGCAGACCCGGGCGGTCGGCACGCCGACGGCCGGCGCGCCGCGCCGGCTCCTCGCCTGGCCCGCCTTCGCGGCCGCCACGCTCGCGCTGTGGTCGTGGCTCGACTCGGCGGGCGATCTCGCGATCGAGGCGTACGTGCTTCCGCCCGCGGTGGGGCTGCTGGCCTTCTCGGTCCTCCTCGTCTGGCTGCGCCGCGACATCGAGGCGACGATCGCCGCACTGCTCGCGACGATCTTCGGGCTCATCGTCCCCGCCGTGGACGGCCTCGACGGCTCACCCGTGCGCGGCACCGTCGTCGCGGCTGTCTCCACCGTCGTCGTCCTCGCCCTCGCGTGGACACCGCTGCGCCGTGTCCGGCTCCCCGCCGTCGCAGGCGCGGCCGGCGCACTCGCGGCCCTGGGCGTCGTCGCGTCCGACCGGGTGCTGCCGCTCGGGCCCGAGACGGCGTGGCTTCTCGTCCTCGTCGCCGTCTCCTTCGTCGCCGCATGGGGATTCCTCCGCACGCTCGCCGGGGCACGGCCCGTAGCGGTCGATCCGGAGGGATGGTTCGGCATCGTCGTGCCGCCCCTCGCGCTCGCGGTGGCCGTCGTGGTCTGCGCACCGCTCGCGGACGAGCCTCTCGTCGTCGCGATCTCGCTCGCTGTGCTCGGTGCTCTCCATCTCGCTGCGGCGGCCCTCGACCGGCTTCCGCTCGCGATGGCCACCCGGTGGACCGCGTTCGCCGGCGCGGTCGTGACCGCGCTCCTGGCGCTGGTGTTCGGCGACCCCGACGCGATCGAGCTCCTCACGCTCCCGCTCGCGGCGATGCTGCTCGGCGGTGCGGCGCTCGCGATGGTCCGCCGTCACCGCCGAGCGGACGAGGGCCGCGGCGCGGACCGCGTGGGCGCGGAGCGCATCGCGTGGCTCGCGGGCCTCGCGCTCGCGGTCGCTCCCAGCGTCGTCGCCGAGCCGGCCGACCTGCGGACCTGGCTCGTCATCGCCGGCGCGCTGCTCGCCGCGATCGGCTGCGTCATCGCCCCCCTACCCGACGCCGCCGGCCTGCGGACTCCGTCGGCGATGGTGCTGACCGCGGGCGCCCTCGCAATGGGCACGAGGGCCCTCGTCAGCCCCGCGTTCGCCGGTGGCGAGTTCGCGGCCGTCACCGCCGGCGCGGGGGCCCTCCTCGTAGCCGCCGCGATCGTGTGGATGTCCGACTCCGGTGCCCCCCGCGGGCTCACTCTCGGGTTGGGTGCAGCCGGAGCCGTTCTCCTCGTCGTCACGGTCGCCGTGGGAGCTGACGGCGGTCTCGCGCGCACGGCGATCACGGCCCTCGTGGGCGGCGTCGTCGGCGTCGGCGGCGCCAGGCTGCTCGGCCGGCAGCGCTGGGCGGGCCTGGGTGCGATCCTCGCGGTCGCGGGGCTCGCCGGCGCTCTCATCGCGGTGGCGGCGCGGTACCTCGACGTGCTGATCGCCGTCGATCCCGGTATCGAGGCCGACCTATGGGCCGTCGCCGGGGTGGGCATCACCACCGCCGTGGGCGTGATGGCGGTGCGGGCGACCGCCTCGCGCGTCGTCGCCCGGGTCGTCGGCGCAGGCTTCTCCGCGGTGCTGGTGCTGTTCGCCGTCTCCGAACTGCTGCTCCTCGGCGCGGTGCACCCCGACTGGCGCACCGTGCTCACGATGTCGGCGATCGTCGTCGTCGGCCTCGTCGGCGTGGTCGTCGCTCCGCGCCTCGGCGCGGCGCTCGCGACCACGGCGGCCGTCGCCGCGACGCTCTTCGGCGTCGCGGCGCTCCTGCTCGCCGGCGTGCGCCCGGTCGAACTCGTCACGGTGCCGCTGGGGGCCGGGTTGCTCGTGCTCGGCGCGCGTCGGATGCGGCGCGATCCGCACGCGCGCTCGTGGCCGACGCTCGGCCCCGGTCTCGCCCTGCTGACGCTGCCTTCGCTCGCCTACGACTTCGGGGAGAGCGCGCTGTGGCGCGTCGTCGCGCTGGGAATCGTGGCGATCGCGCTCGTGGTGCTCGGTGCGGTCCGGCGACTGCAGGCGCCGCTCGTCCTCGGCTCGGTGGTGCTCCTGGTCCACGCCGTCGCCCAGCTCTGGCCATGGATCTCGGGCGTTTACGTGGCGGTGCCGTGGTGGCTGTGGCTGGGCATCGGCGGCGCCGTGCTGATCTTCCTCGCCGCACGCTACGAGAAGCAGATGCGGGCGCTGCGCGCGGCGTTCTCGGCGGTGACGTCGCTGCGCTGACGCGCAGAGCGAGCGGACGCGCAGAGCTGCGTCGGAGTCCCAGGCGAGGCGCGAACCTCAGACGAGCGGCCCGGCGCCCCGCCCCCAGCGGAACGCCGACACGGTGGGTTCGCCCTCGAGCCAGAACCGCCACGGGTACGCCGCGGTCCCGGCGACGCCCGCGACCCCGACCCGTGGTCCGGTGGCGACGCCGGTGAGCGGCTCCGCGAGGAGCCGCAGCCGCGCGACAGCGCCGTGCCACGGGTCGCCGGTGACCGCGTCGATCCCGTCGTGGAGCGGATGCCGCAGCCCGACCGCGTCTCCGAGCCGGCCCGGCCCCCGGGCGAGGTCGCGCGGCGTGCGCGCGGCGGGGCGGCGCCGGGCCGCGGCATCCGCTCCTTCGATCACCTCGCCGCCGCGCAGCAGGATTCCGCCCGCCACCCCCGCCGGACCGCACACGACGTTGACGCACGAGTGGATGCCGTGGCTGAGATAGACGTAGAGGTGCCCGGGCTCGCCCCACATCGTGGCATTGCGGGCGGTGGGTCCCATGCGGGCGTGCGACCCCGGATCGGGGATCTCGCCGGTGCCGCGGCCGTGGTACGCCTCGACCTCGGTCAGCCGCACCGTGACCGTGTCTCCGGCGACCGTGGTGGTCAGGTGCCCGCCCAGCAGCCGGGGGGCGACCTCGGCGGGCAGACCCTCGAGGTCGTCGCGACGCGCGGGGCGCAGGTCCGGGGGCATGCGGGGAGTCTACGCACGGGCACGCTCACCCCGGCGGGGCGATTCCCGGCGGACCCCGCTGCCGCTAGCCTTCGCACATGAAGCGCTGGTTCGTGCTGATCATCCTCGGGGTCTCGCAGTTCGTCATGGTGCTCGACAGCACCGTGATGAACGTCTCCATCTCCACGGTCGCGGAGGATCTCGGCACCGACATCGGCGGGATGCAGGCCGCGATCACGTTCTACGCGCTCACGATGGCGGCCTTCATGCTCACGGGCGGCAAGCTCGGCGACAAGTGGGGGCGCAGCGCCGCCTTCCGCATCGGCTCGGTCGTCTATGGGATCGGGTCGCTCACCACGGCGCTCGCCCCGAACCTCACGATGCTGCTCTTCGGATGGTCGCTCGTCGAGGGGCTCGGCGCGGTGCTCGTCATCCCGGCGATCGCGGCGCTGGCCGCGATCAACTACGCCGGGCGCGAGCGCGTCATCGCCTACTCCGCCCTGGGCGCCATCACGGGCTTCGCCGCGGCGGCCGGTCCGCTCATCGGCGGGCTCATGACGACCTACGCGTCGTGGCGGTACGTCTTCTTCGCCGAGACGGTCATCATGGTGCTCGTGCTCATCGTGTCGGGGCGCGTGAAGGACGTCCCGGGTGACAGGACGCTGCGCATCGACCTGCTGAGCGTCGTGCTGTCGGCGAGCGGCATGGCGATCCTCGTGTTCGCCGTGCTGCAGAGCAAGACCTGGGGATGGCTCGTGCCGCTGGACCCGCCCGAGGTCGGCGGCGTCACGATCGCCCCCTTCGGCGTCTCGCCCGTCGCCTACCTGATCGTCGTCGCCCTGCTGGTGCTCTGGTGGTTCGTGCGGCGTCAGCAGCACCTCGAGGCCACCGGCCGTGTGCCGTTGCTGAAGGTGAGCATGCTCCGCATCCCGGCGCTGCGCAGCGGCCTCACGATGTTCCTGGCGCAGTACTTCGCGATCGCGGCCCTCTTCTTCGTCGTGCCGGTCTACCTGCAGACGATCCTCGGCTACGACGCGCTCGAGACGGGACTGAAGATCCTGCCCCTCTCGGTGGGCCTCATCGTGTTCTCCGTGATCGGTTCGCGGCTGTCGACCGTGCGCTCGGCGCGCAACATCGCGCGGATCGGGCAGTTCACGCTCGGCCTGGGTCTGCTGTTCGTGTTCGTCGCCGTGCAGCCCGACCTCAACGACTGGCTGTTCGCGGGTGGGATGTTCGTCGTCGGCGCCGGCTTCGGGCTGCTGGCCTCGCAGCTCGGCAACGTCAACATGTCGGCCGTCGACAAGGACGACACGTCGGAGGTCGGCGGCCTGCAGGGAACGTTCCAGAACCTGGGCTCGTCGTTCGGCACCGCCGTCGTCGGCTCGGTCTTCATCCTGCTGCTGACCGCCGGGTTCGGCACGGCCGTGCAGGCGAGCGACACCCTCGCGGACGACGTGAAGAGCCAGGTCGCCGAGGCGACCGCGAGCGGTGCGCCGATCATCTCTCAGCAGCAGGCCGAGCAGGCGGTGCTCGACGCCGGCGGCTCGCCCGAGGCGGCGACCGAGATCGCCCAGGTCTACGCCGACAGTCAGGTGGCCTCGCTGAGGCAGGCGCTCTTCCTGGTGTTCGCGCTGACGCTCCTCGCGATCGTGCTGGCGCGGGGGCTGCCGGCCACCATCCCGGTGCCGGCCAAAGAGGCGGAAGCCGGAGGCCCCGCCGCGGCTCACACCGGGGGCACCTGACACCACGAGATCGACGACCCGGCGAGCGCGACCACCTGCGCCCCGTCAGACGGCTCGATCACCCGGGTCTCGGTCCGCCCCGGAAGCGGCAGCTGGTACGTGTCGTAGGGGTTGCCGGCCGCGTCGGGCGCGACGAGCACGGCCGCGTATCGTGCGCTGGGCGAGACGCACACCTGCAGCACGGCGTCCGTCTCGGGCACCTCGCTGAGCAGTCGCGTCGCACCGTCCGCCGCGACGAGCGAGATCGAGGTGCGCCCGGTCGGCACCCCGTCCCCGTCGAGCACCGCGGCCGTGCGGATCGTCGAGCCGTCCGGCAGCGGCGTCACCGTGCTCGCCGGGCCGAGATCGTCGTCGGGGGCCACGAGCGGGGCCTCCGCGGCATCCGTCAGATCGATCGACACCATCCCGTCGGCGCGCTCGACGACCGCCTCGGATGAACCGCGTGCGATCCCCTCGATGGCCATGGCCGTCCCGAGCGCGGTGGCCCCGGCGCCGTCCGAGCCCGTCAGCAGCAGCGAACCGTCGAAGGACAGCAGCAGGATGCTGTCGGTGTCCGGCACGAACCGCCACTCCGCGATCCTCGGGTCGGCGCCCTCCACCTCGACCGGCGTCGGCTCGGCCTCGGGATCCTTCAGCGAGACGGTGAAGAGCCGGCTCTCGCGGCCGGCGTCGGCGGTGAGCTCGGCATCGGAGAAGGTGTAGCCGATCACGTCGCCGCGGTCGGCGCTCTGGAGGTTCGACACGAACCCGTCGCCGGGCAGCGGCAGCTCCTGCGCATCCGACCCGTCGAGGTCGGTCACGATGAGCCCGGCACGGTCGTCGTCGGTGCGGACCGACACGACGAGGCGTGACGAGGTCGCCCGGTAGTCCTCGATGTGCGGGTGGGTGAAGACGGGCACCGCGTTCTCGCCCGAGAGGTCGGTGCGGAAGATGGTGTCCTCGTCGTCGCCCCGCTGCAGCAGCTCGACCTCGGCGGCGGGCGTGCGGAACGTCTCGGTGAGCGTCGCGGTGGGTCCGCCGCCGATCGACTCGACGTCGGCGATCACGACCTCGTAGTCGGTGTCGTCCCACAGCGGGAGCGTGAAGCGGATCCCGACGCTCCGGCCCGATGTGTCGACCTCGAACGGGGTGGCCGGGGTCACCGTCACCTGCGCGGGGTCGACGTCGGCGAGCGACTGCGTCGTGGTCACGATGAGACGGGAGCCGGATGCCTCGACCGCCGCCGCCGGGTCGACCTGCACGTCGGTCACCCGGGGTCCTTGCACGATGGTCGCCGCGGCACCCGCGAGGCCCACGACCACCAGCGCCGCCACGACGAGCGCGAACGCCCCGGCGAACGCGCGCCCGCGCCGACGGCGGCCGCGGGAGCGACGGGTCGGCGACTCAGTACTCATACGGGTCCCGCGGCTCGGGGATCTCCTCGACCGAGTCCGCCTCGATCGCGAGGCGTCCGTCGGAGGTGGCGCGCACCGTGCCGGTCACCGTGACCCACTGCCCGGTCCCGGGGATGGGCTCGCCCAGGACGGGAATGCTCGCGGGCTGCGCGTCGATGACGCAGTGGGTGATGACGAGGCGCGTGAGGTCGAAGTCCCCGCCGTCGCCGGGGGTGACGAAGCCGGTGAGCTCGATCGGGTCGCCGTCGAACGCGTCGGGGTCGGTGGCGGTGGCGAAGACCGCCGACCACTCGCCCACCCCGAACTCGGAGGTGTCGCCCGTCGCGGCGAGGGTGACGGCATCCGCTCCCGCGAACAGCGGCGGCGCGTCGACGTCGCGCGACATCGCGAGCTCGGCCGAGAGCGACGCGGGCGGGAGCACGAGGGTGAGGACGACGATGCCGGATGCCGCCACCCCGCCCACCACCGTCGCGGCGACGCCCACGGCGTGGCGCCCGTGGGCGTGCGCGTGGGGCTCGTCGTCGCCTTCCGACGAGCCGTGGTCGTGGCCGTGATCGGCCTCCGCGCCGAGCGGCAGCGCGAACGAGGCGACCGCGCCGACGAGCGCGACGACGGCCATCGACACCGCGAACCAGGTCGAGTCCGGGTTGATGTAGAGACCCAGCCGCCCGGTGACGGCGAGTCCGATCGTGACGACCGCGAGCACCGCGGCGAGCCCGACCCCGAGCCAGCGCGTGCCGATCCACTCCGCCTTACGCAAGGAGGTTCACCACCGTCCCGATCGCGAACGCCGACAGCAGCACGACCACGACGATGCCGGCCAGGGTGCGGGTGGTGAAGGTCGTGCGCATGAGCGCGAGCATCTTCACGTCGACGAGCGGGCCGACGAGCAGGAACGCCACGATCGCGCCCGGCGTGAAGGTCGAGGCGAACGACAGCGCGAAGAACGCGTCGACGTTGGAGCAGATCGCCACGACCATCGCGAGCGCCATCATCGCCACGATCGACAGGGCGGGGTTGGAGCCGATCGCCAGCAGCGCCTCGCGGGGGATCAGCACCTGCACCGCGCCGGCGAGGGCCGAGCCGATCACGAGGGCGGGCATGACGGCGCGCAGCTCGATCACGAATTGCGCCAGGCTGCGCCGCCCCTTGCCGCCCGGCTCGTGCACGACGAGCTCGCACGTGTCGCGGAACCGGTCGGTGAGGAGGGCGTCGGGCGACGGGTGACGGCTGTAGAGCCACCCGATGAGGTTCGCGATCAGATACCCGCCGACGAGCCGGGCGATGAGGATGCCGTCGCTGAATCCGAAGGCCTGATGGGTCGTGATGATGACGATCGGGTTCACGATCGGCGCCGCGATGAGGAAGGTCATGGTCTCTGGCACGGTGAACCCGCGCATGAGGAGGCCGCGCGCGAACGGCACGTTTCCGCACTCGCACACCGGCACGACCATGCCGAGCAGCGAGAGCGCGGCCCTGCGCGCCCACGCTCGGCGGGGCATCCATCGCTCGATGACGCCCGGCGGCACCCACACCTGCACGGCGATCGACAGCACGACGCCGAGCATCACGAACGGCAGCGACTCGATCAGCACGCTGATCGCGAGCGTCAGGCCGTCCTGCGCCCGTGTGGAGAGGGAGGCCGGGAACACGGCGGGGGCCACCGCGTCGATGATGAACAGCGCCGCGACCACGGCCGCGCCGATCGAGAGCGCGACGAGCGTGCGGGCCGTGCGCGTCGGCGCCGGGGAGCGGAGATCAGTCCGCGACACGCTTCTCGTCCCGGGCCTTCGCGCAGGTCGCGCACAGCCCGAAGATGTCGACGATGTGCTCGGCCTCGCTGAAGCCGTTGCGCTCGGCGGTCTGCTTCGCCCACTGCTCGACGTCCGTCGCCTCGATCTCGACGGTCAGTCCGCAGTTGCGGCAGATGAGGTGGTGGTGGTGGCCGGTGGTGGAGCAGGCGCGGTAGAGCGCCTCGCCCTCGGGGCTCTGCAGCGAGTCGGCCTGGCCCTGTGCGGCCAGCCCGGCGAGCGCGCGGTACACGGTCGCGAGGCCGATGCCGGTGTTCTCGTCGCGCAGGGTCGCGTGAAGCGACTGGGCGCTCACGAAGCCGGGGGCGCCGGCGAGCGCTTCGCGCACGCGTTCGCGCTGCCACGTGTTGCGCTGGGCCATGCCCGGCAGTCTACCGGCGGCCCCTGTGCGCCGCCCGGACGCCGTCACGCCGGCACCGCGCGGGTCACCCTGCCCCGGCGCGCACCGACACCGCGGCACACGAGGTAGATGACGAAGGAGATCGTGGTGATGTACGGGCTCACGGGGAGCGTGCCCATGATGGCGAGGAGGATCCCTCCGACCGCCGACACGAAACCGAAGAAGGCCGCGAGCAGGGGAACCGAGAGCGGCCCCGTCGCCATGCGCATCGCCGCAGCCGCGGGCGTTACCAGGAGCGCCATCACGAGCAGGGCGCCGATGATGTGCACGGCGACGGCGACGATGAGCCCGAGCAGCACCATGAAGGCGAGCGAGACGCCGGTGGTCGGCACGCCACGCGCCGACGCCGCCTGCGGGTCGAGCGAGTCGAAGCGCAGCGGGCGCCAGATGAGCAGCAGCCCCAGCAGGGCGAACGCGCTGATCACGATGAGCCAGCCGAGCTGACCGGACTGCACCGAGACGATCTGGCCTGTGAGCAGGCTGAAGCGGTTCGCGCTGCGACCGTCGTAGAGCGACAGGAACAGGATGCCGAGGCCGAGGCCGAACGGCATGAGCACGCCGATGATCGAGTTGCGGTCTCTCGCCCGCGCACCGAGCCAGCCGATGATCGCCGCCGCGAGGATCGATCCGACGATCGAGCCGGTCACGACGTCGACGCCGATGAGCAGCGCCGCGGCGGCCCCTGCGAACGAGAGCTCGCTGATGCCGTGCACCGCGAACGCCATGTCGCGCTGCATCACGAGCACGCCGATCAGGCCACCCACGAGGCCCAGCACGGCGCCCGCCCACACGGAGTTCGACACGAGCGCGAGGATCTCGCCGTAGACCGGCAGCCCGCCGAACATCGCGTCGGCGATGTCGTCCCAGTTCATGCGTGGTCCTCGTCGTGGGCGTGGTGATGGTGGGATGCCTCGGCGTCGGGCGCGCCGACGACCACGAGCCGGTCGCCCGCCCGCAGCACGAAGACCGGCGCGCCGTAGAGATCGGTGAGCACCTGCGAGTTGAGCACTTCGTCCGGAGTGCCGAGCGTGAAGCGTCCGCCGGCGAGATAGAGGATGCGGTCGACCTTGCCCAGGACGGGGTTGATGTCGTGGGTGACGAGCAGGACGGCGGCATCCTTCTCCCGACGGTGGCGGTCGATGAGGTTGATCACCGCCTGCTGGTTGGCGAGGTCGAGGCTCGTGAGCGGCTCGTCGCACAGCAGCAGCCCCGGCCCGTCGGCGAGTGCCTGGCCGACCCGCAGTCGCTGCTGCTCGCCGCCCGACAGCTCGCCGACCGGGCGGTCCGCGAACGAGCGGGCGTCGACGGCGTCGATCAGTGCGTCGACGCGGGCGGCGTCGCCGCGGCGCGGGATCGGCAGCCCGAAGCGGTGTCCCGAGACGCCGAGGGTGACGAGGTCTCGACCGCGGAGGGCGGTGTCGGGCGGCAGTGGTCGCGACTGCGGCAGGTAGCCGACGCGACGGCTGCCGCGCGTGCGCACCGGCTCGCCGAGGACCGTGATCGTGCCGCCGCTGAGCGGCTCGAGCCCGAGGATCGCCCGCAGCAGCGTGGTCTTGCCCGAGCCGCTCGGCCCGAGGACCGCGATCAGCTCACCGGGCTGGACGGCGAGGTCGAGTCCCGCCCACAGCTCGCGATCACCGCGGCGGAGCGAGGCGCCGCGGATCTCGAGGGCGGGGGCGCTGCTCACGCCCCCAGCGCGCCGTTCAGCGCCTCGATGTTCGCCTGCATCCACGAGATGTAAGTCTGGCCCTCGGGGAGCGTTTCCGAAAACGCGATGCTCGGGATGCCGCGGCCGCCGGCCTCGCCCACGATCTGCGCCGTCTCGGCGCCGGCGGTCTGCGTGTTGGCGACGACGACGGCGACGCGGTCGTCCTCGAAGAGCGCGATCGCCTCGAGGAGCGTCGCGGGCGCGACATCCTGTCCCTCTTCGACGGCCTCGGAGAACGCCTCCGGCGTGACGTTCTCCAGCCCCGCGGCGGCGATCAGGTAGGCCGGCACCGGCTCGGTGACGAAGACCCCGGCGCCGGCGTGGGCCTCTTCGAGCTCGGCGAGCGATGCCTCGAGCCCCTCGACCTCGGCGGAGAAAGCCGCCGCATTCGCCGCGAAGGTCTCGGCGTCCTCGGGGCTCAGCTCGGCCAGCTCCTCGGCGATGTCCTCGGCGACGTGCGCAACGGTGTGGGGGTCGTACCAGACGTGCTCGTTGAAGCCCTCGACGTGCTCGTGGTCGTGGTCGTGGTCGCCCTCGTCGGCGTGGTCCTCGTCGGGTGCCTCGGTCTCGTGAGCCGCCTCCTCCTCATGGCCGTCGTTGTCGGGCCAATCGTGCGAGGACTCGACCGCGGTGACGACGGAGGCGTCGGTGCCGCTCGCTTCGATGAGCGCGTCGATGAAGGCGTCGTAGCCGCCGCCGTTCTCGACGATGAGGTCGGCCTGAGAGACAGTCAGCTGGTCGCGGGCGCTGGGCTCGAACGAGTGCGGGTCCTGAGACTCGTTCGTGACGATCGACGTCACGTCGACGAGGTCGCCGCCGACCGCCTCCGCGATCTGCCCGTAGACGTTCGTCGACGCGACGACCGAGATGGTGCCGTCGTCCTGCCCGGCGGCCGGGGTGCCCGCGCAGCCGGCGAGAGCGAAGGCGGATGCCGCGGCCAGGCCGAGCAGGGTCGTCGTGCGTCGCGGGGAGGTCATGGCATCAGTCTAACGTTAGTGATAATCGTTCTCAAATCGGGAGCGATCCGCCCGGGCCTCGCGTCAACCCCCCTGCGGTCGGAGCGGCGGTCTGTCACAGTGGGCGCTTCCATGACCACTCCCGTGCTGCAGAACCACCCGGCGACCGCGACCCTTCCCCGCGGCCGCCACCTCGCGGTGACCTGGGGGATCCCGGAGGAGTACGGAGGGATGACCGCGGCGCTCATGCACCGATCGCGGGCGTTCGCGTCGATCGGCCGCGCGGTCGTCGAGATTGTGACCTTCGACCCCGACCCGCGATGGACGGCGGTGCGCCGCCGGCTGAGCGAACGGGGCGAGCTTTCGGACGGGATGCTCCTGCGCAACCCGTACGAGGACATCCGGTTGCGGACTCGGGCGCCGGTGGCGGTCGACGTCACTCCCGGCGGCGGGCAGCGGGCGTCCGACGAGGAAGTGACGGGCGAGGACGGCTCTGTGAGGCGCTGGACCTCGGGTGAACGCCTCGAGCGCGCCGAGCACCGGCGCGCGGACGGGACGCTCGCGCTCCTCGACGAGCACCGGTCCGACGGAACGCGGCTGATGACGGCGTTCGACGGGGAGGGCGCCACCACCGGTCAATGGAGGTCGGCCACCGACTTCTACTTCGCCTGGCTCGACGAGGTGATCGGCGGAGAGCCCGCGACCGCGATCGTCGACAGCAAGGCGGTGGCGCCGCTCATGCAGCGGTACCGACGTGACAACGTCACCGGCATCTACCTGCTGCACGGCTCGCACCTCGCGGGGCAGGACCCCTCTGTGCTCGACGAGTCGCGTCTCCCGGTGCTCGAGAACCTGCACCTCTGGGATGCCGTCGTGCTGCAGACCGAGCGCCAGCGGGACGACCTGGCCGCGCTGCTCGGCGACACAGGCAACCTCGAGGTCGTGCCGAACCCGATGAGCGTCCCGCCGACCGTGCGCCGCCTGCCACCCGACCGATTCCACGGCGTGATCGTGTCTCGGCTCAGCGCTCTCAAGCGGGTCGACCACGCACTGCGGATCATCGCCGCCGCCCGCGAACTGGGCCTGCCGGTAACCGCCGAGATCATCGGCGACGGCCGGCAGCGGGCGAGACTCGAGCAGCGGGCGCGCGACCTCGGCCTCGAGCGCGCGGTGCGCTTCACCGGATACGCCTCGGATGGGCCGGAGCACTTCGCCGCCGGCGCGTGGACGCTGTTGACGAGCCGGTCCGAGGGAGGCTCGCTCACCCTCGTCGAGGCGATGGCGGCCGGCTGCCTGCCGATCTCGTACGACGTCCGCTACGGCCCCGCCGATGTCGTCGAACACGACCGCAACGGCTGGCTCGTGCCCGATTCGGATATCGCCGCCGCGGCGCGTGCGCTGTCGCGTGCCTGCGTGCTGTCCGACGACGACCTCGCTGCGCGCCGCTACCGCGCGCACCGCACCGCGCTGTCGCGCGACGAGCGCTCGATCGTCACGATGTGGGCCGAGGTCGAGCGGGCCGCGCGCGACCGCCATGCCCCATCGCACGAGTGGCCGGAGCCGCTCGGGCGCATCCGCGTCCGCCACCTGCGCGGCCGCTACGTCGTCACGGCGCTGCTCGCGCCGTCGGTCGGCGCCTCCGCCGACGTCGAGGTGCGCCTGATCGCGAACGCGCGGGCGATCGTGCGGCGCCGCATGCGCGGCATCGGCGCGATCAGGGTGGCGCGCCTCTCCGTCGAGGAGTCCGCGCGTCTCGGGCACGGCGCCGTACGCGTGCGATTCACGGTCGATGCCGGGAGCGGCATCGGCGCCGTAGACGCGGGGACGCGGCATCCGGATCCCCGATCCTTCGTCCGACGGCTCGTCGATCTGGGGCGGCGGCGACTCGCGCCGACCCGCCGCTGAGGCACGCGCCCATCAGTCGAGCAGCAGCGCCGGCTCCTCGAGGATCGACGCCACGTCGGCGATGAAGCGCGACATGCCGTCGCCGTCGACCACGCGGTGATCGAACGAGCCGGCGACCGTCGTCACGAAGCGCGGACGCACCTCGCCGTCGACGACCCAGGGCTTCTGGCGGATCGTGCCGAGGGCCACGATGCCGGACTCGCCGGGATTGATGATGGGCGTCCCGGCATCCATCCCGAACACTCCGATGTTCGTGATCGTGATCGTGCCATGCTGCTGGTCGGCCGGGGTCGTCTTGCCGTCGCGCGCGGTCATCGTGAGCTTCTCGAGGGCGCGGGCGAGCTCCCGCATCGAGAGGTCCTGCGCGTCCTTGATGTTCGGCACGAGGAGGCCGCGCGGGGTCGCGGCGGCGATGCCGAGGTTCACATAGCGGCGCACGCGGATCTCGGCGCCGTTCTCGCCGTCGACCCACGCGGCGTTGACCATCGGCGTGCGGCGGGCGGCCCAGATCACCGCGCGCGCCATGATCAGCAGCGGCGAGACCCGGATGTCGGCGAAGTCGGGCGAGGCCTTGAGGCGCTTGACGAGCTCCATCGTGCGGGTCGCGTCGACGTCGGTCCACACCGAGACGTGCGGGGCCGAGTACGCCGACTGCACCATCGCGTTCGAGGTCGCCTTGCGAACACCCTTGACCGCGATCGTCTCCTCGCGGCCTGCGGCGTCGGCCGGCGGTGTGGCCGGGGCGACGGCAGGGCGGGATGCCGCGACCGGGATCGTCTCCTCCCGCACGTCGCCCCACGCGGGGGTCTCGATGTTGCGGAAGACGCTGGCCTGCGACGCGTGCTTCACGACGTCCTCGCGCGTGACCTCGCCGGCCGGCCCGGTCGGGGAGACTGCGGCGAGATCGACGCCGAGGTCGCGGGCGAGCTTGCGGATGGGCGGCTTCGCGACGACGCCGACGGATGCCTCGACCCGCTCCTGCGCCGTGACGGGGGGCTTCCTCCGCCGCGACTGCACCGGCCCGCCGGTGCCGTAGCCGACCAGCACCGCACCGTCGCCCTCGGCCGCCGCGGGCGGGGTGTCGGCGGGTGCGCCGTGCTCGGTCTGTCCGACGGTCGCGGGGCCTGCGGCATCCGCTCCCGATGCGATCGTGATGATCGGGGCGCCGACGTTCACCGTCTCGCCCTCGGCAGCGAGCAGGTCGCCGACGGTGCCGGCGAACGGCGAGGGCAGCTCGACGAGCGACTTCGCGGTCTCGATCTCGACGAGGACGTCGTTGACGGCGACGGTGTCACCGGGGGCCACGTGCCACGACACGATCTCGGCCTCGGTGAGACCCTCGCCGACGTCGGGGAGGACGAACGTCTGGGTGCTCATGGGTGGTCCTTTCGGAGCATCAGTAGGCGAGCGCGCGGTCGACGGCTTCGAGGATGCGGTCGGCATCGGGCAGGTACGTGCCCTCGAGCTTGGCGGGAGGGAAGGGCACGTCGAAGCCCGAGACCCGCAGCACCGGCGCCTCGAGCGCGTAGAACGCGCGCTCCATGACGGTCGCGGCGATCTCGCTGCCGAGGCTCGCGAAGCCGGGGGCCTCCTGTGCGTAGACCATGCGGCCGCTGCGGCGGACCGAGTCGAGGATCGGCGCGTAGTCGACGGGCGACAGCGAGCGCACGTCGACGACCTCGCAGCTCGTGCCCTCGGATTCGGCGAGCGCGGCGGCCTGGAGGAGCGTCGTCACCATCGCGCCGTGGCCGACGAGGGTCACGTCGGTGCCGCGGCGAACGACGCGGCTCGCGTGGAGCGGCAGCGCGCGCGCCGACGTGTCGACCTCGCCCTTCTGCCAGTACTTGCTCTTCGGTTCGAGGAAGACGACCGGGTCGGGCGACGCGATGGCGTCCTGGATCATCCAGTAGGCGTCGTTCGCCGTCGACGGGCTGACGACGCGCAGTCCGGGGGTGTGCGCGAAGTACGCCTCGGGGCTCTCCTGGTGATGCTCGACCGCGCCGATGTGCCCACCGTAGGGGATGCGGATCACGACGGGCATCTGCAGGGCGCCTTCGTGGCGGTTGGTGAATTTCGCCAGCTGCGACGTGATCTGGTCGAACGCGGGGAAGACGAAGCCGTCGAACTGAATCTCGCACACGGGCCGGAAGCCCGCCATCGCGAGGCCGATCGCGGTGCCGACGATGCCGGACTCGGCCAGGGGCGTGTCGAGGACGCGCTGGTCGCCGAACTCGGCCTGCAGACCCTCCGTCACACGGAAGACGCCGCCGAGCTTGCCGATGTCCTCGCCCATGAGGATCACGCGGTCGCTGCCGGCGAGCGCGGCGCGAAGGCCCGCGTTGAGCGCGCGGCTGATGGGCATGGTGGTCACGTCGGTCACGATGCGCCCTCCTCGAAGGATGCCTCGTACCCCGCGAGCCACGCCTTCTGCTCGTCGATCAGGGGGTGCGGCTCGGAGTACACGTGGTCGAACATGAGCCCCGTGTCGACGCCGCCCAGCGCGTTGGTGCGCGTGCGCACGTCGTCGGCCACGGCTGCGGACTCGGCGTCGACGTCGGCGAAGAAGACGTCGGACGCCCCGCGGCTGCGCAGGTACGCCGCCATGCGCGCGAGGGGGTCGCGGCGACGCCACGACTCCTCCTCGTCGGACGTGCGGTACTTCGTCGGGTCGTCGCTCGTGGTGTGGGCGCCCATGCGATAGGTCATCGCCTCGATCGCACGCGGGCCGCCGCCGGCGCGCGCCTCGTCGAGGGCGACGCGGGTGACCGCCCAGCTGGCGAGCACGTCGTTGCCGTCGAGCGGGATGCTCGGCATGCCGTACCCCTCGCCGCGCTTGAACAGCGGGGCGCGGGACTGCGTGGCGACCGGCACCGAGATCGCCCACTGATTGTTCTGCAGGAAGAAGACCTCGGGCGTGCGGTAGCTCGCCGCGAACACCATCGCCTCGTGCACGTCGCCCTGGCTGGAGGCGCCGTCGCCGTAGTAGACGATGACGGCCTCGTCGCGCGCGAGGTCGCCGGTGCCGCAGCGGCCGTCGAAGACGAGCCCCATGCCGAACCCGGTCGCGTGCAGCGTCTGGGCGCCGAGCACGAGCGTGTAGATGTGCGTGTTGCCGTTCTTCGGGTCGGTCGGATCCCAGCCGCCGTGGGTCAGCCCGCGCATCAGCCGGAAGATGTCGAGCGGGTCGACCCCCCGGATGCGCGTGACCACGTGCTCGCGGTACGACGGGAAAAGGTGGTCCTGCGTGCGTGCGGCGCGGGCCGAGCCGACCTGCGCGGCCTCCTGCCCGAAGCTCGGGGGCCACAGCGCGAGCTGGCCCTGGCGCTGGAGGTTCGTGGCCTGCACGTCGAACGCGCGGATGACCGCCATGTCGCGGTAGAAGCCCTCGAGCTCGGCGTCGGTCAGGCCGTCGACGAGCGCGCGGTAGGGCTCAGCCGCGCGGGACGGGGCGAACGTGCCGTCGGCGGCGAGGAAGCGCACCGTCGTCGGGTCGTCCGGAAGCGTGGCGTGCTCCACCGCGGCGATGCCGCCGGGGTCGGTCACCGCTCGACGCCCTCTCGCGCGCCCCGGTGCCCACCGGGGAGTCCGGCGAGGACGGATGCCGCGATCCGCAGCACCTTCTCGACCGACTCCTCCTCGCCGACCGATATGCGGATGCCGTCGCCCGCGAACGGACGCACGATGATGCCCTCGTCATCGAACGCCTGCGCAGCGGCGAGCGTCTCATCACCGGCCGGCAGCCACACGAAGTTGCCCTGCGCGTCCGGGATGCGCCACCCGGCCTCGCGCAGCGCGTCGACGATGCCGTCGCGGCGCTGCGCGATCGCACGGACGCGGTCGAGGAGCTCGTCCTCGGCGTCGAGGCTCGCGAGCGCGGCGACCTCGGCCTGCGCGGTGACCGACAGCGGGATGCTCGTGCTGCGGGCCGCGTCGAGGATGCGCTTGTGGCCGACGGCGTAGCCGACGCGGAGCCCCGCCAGGCCGAACGCCTTGGAGAACGTGCGCAGGACGACGACGTTGGGGTACGCGGCGCTGCCGAGCACCCGCATGCCGTCGACCGCGTCGGGGTCGGTGACGAACTCGGCGTACGCCTCGTCGAGGACGACCAGGACGTCGGCGGGCACCAGCCCGATGAGGGCGTCGAACTCGGCCTGCGTCACGATCGGGCCGGTCGGGTTGTTCGGGCTGCACACGATGATGGCGCGCGTGCGCTCGGTGATCGCCGCGGCCATCGCCGGCAGGTCGTGGCGCGCCTCGTCGGTGAGCGGCACCTCCACCGCCGCCGCGCCGGCCACGACCGCGAGCCACGGGTAGGCCTCGAAGGAGCGCCACGCGTAGATGACCTCATCGCCCGGCCCGGAGGTGGCGAGGATCAGCTGGGCCAGGATCGAGACGCTCCCCGCCCCGATGTGGACCTCGTCGGACGCGACCCCGAAACGCTCGGCGAGGCGCTCGCGAAGGCGGGCGGCCGAGGCATCCGGATACCGGTTGACGGCCGTCGCGGAGCGGATCGCCTCGACGACGCCCGGCAGCGGATCGAACGGGTTCTCGTTGCTCGACAGCTTGAACGCGTCGCCACCGGCCTGCCGCCCCTGCTTGTAAGGAGGGAGTGCGGCGATCTCGGGGCGGACGCGGATGGGGATGTCGGAGGCGTCGGTCACCCTGCGAGTCTACGAGCGCACCGTATGCCGACGGGAGGATACGTGGGTGTCCGAACACCTGCCACGGCGTCCTCGCACCCGGAGCCGGGCCGTGCCAGACTGGCCGCACTATGGGCTTTCTCATCCGCGTCGTCATCAATGCCTTCGCGATCTGGGTCGTGACCCTCATCCCGGCGCTCCAGGTCACCGTCATCGCGTTCCCGCCCGGCGAGACGCTGCAGCTCATCCTCACGCTGCTGCTGGTCGCCGCGATCTTCGCGCTGGTGAACACCATCATCGGCACCGTCATCAAGGTGCTGGCGTTCCCGCTGTACATCCTCACCCTGGGCCTCATCGGGCTTCTGATCAACGCGTTCCTGCTGTGGCTGACGGCGTGGTTGACGAGCTTCTGGAACTGGGGCCTGCGCGTCGAGGACTTCTGGTGGGGCCTCGTCGCGGCGATCATCATCTCGCTGATCAACTGGGTGTTCGGCATCATCCTCCGGCCCCGCTCGAAGGACTGAGCGCGCGTTCGCCCGCGCGCTCCGCGGCGAACTCGGTCACCTCGACGGATTCGGCCGTCGCCAGTCTGTCGAACACGTCGCGCACCGGACCCATGCGCGGATCGGTCGACGCGTCGATCAGCTCGGCCGTCTCGGTGTAGGCGGCCATGCGGTGCGCCGGCACGCCGAAGTCGTCGAGGCCCGAGTCGGAGTGGGCCTCGCGCTCCACGATGAAGCTCCCGGCCGCCCCCACCGGTCCATTGCTGCCGGCGCCGGCGAGCGCCGAGACGGGGTCGTCGGTGTGGCGGATCGCGACGCTGAGCGTCGACGGCCCCACCTCGGCCTCGATCGGCGAGCCGAACGTGGCCAGCGTCTGAACGTCGTAGCCGCCCTCGAGCGCCAGGTGCGAGCCGATCATGGCGCCCTGCGAGTGGCCGAAGGCATGCACGACGTCGCCGGATTCGGCTCCTGCGGCGTGGAGCGCCTGGACGGTCGCCTCGTACGACGCCGACGACTCTCCGGAGTAGAGCTGCACGTTCGAGAGGTTGTCCCACGGGTCGTCGCCGCCGACGGCGAGCGTCTGCATTCCGGCGACGTACACCGCGAACTCCCGCGAGCCGTCGGGCATCGTGTACCGCTCGACGCGCACGCGCGACTCGCCGGCGCCGGGCATGCGCTGCGCGACGGAGGCGAGTCCGGTCGGTGCGACCGAAGCGGTCGGCGCGGGCGTGACCGACGCCAGCGTGACGGGGGTGCCGCCCCGCCCGGTCAGTCGGGCATCGGCGGGGACCCGGCCGAAGCCGCCGACGCCGGCGGTTATCCCGAGCCCGAGCGCGAGTCCGCCGAGGACTACGCCGCCGACCGCCGCCCCGACGACGCTCAGGTCGAAGCCGACCATGAACCCGGCCTCGGTGGCTTCTCGCACGAGGTCGCCCGGCGCGTTCACGGTCCACCAGAACTGCTTCTCGGCGGCCGCGAACTCGGCCTCCGGGTACAGAACGATCAGCTCGGCGCGCCTCTCGTCGATCCGGGCGATCGCCGCAGCGTCGCCGCCCATCAGCGCAGCGTGGCGCGCGGCGTTCAGCTCGACCAGTTCGTAGACCGCGGCGGCGCTGCGCAGCGACTCGGCGATCCTCGTCGCCCCGTCGAGCGCCGCCACAGTGCGGTCACGGAGAGCGGATGCCGCGCCTGCCGCGTCCCACGCGGACACCCCCTCCGCGAAGAGCATCAGCTCGAGCGACCCGACGCGGCGGGCGATCGCATCGAGCTCCTCCCGCAGCGCGATGAAGCGGGCTGCGGCGGCGCGGAGCGTCTCGGTGTCGACGGCGACGACGACGCCGCCGATCACCTGCAGGTCGTCGCCGGCCATCAGTGCGCCCGCCCGCGGAGGAGGAACGCGGCATCCTTCGCGCGGCACGCCGCGAGCCGCGCGGTCTCCGCCGCGCTCGCGAGCCGCCCGACCTCGGCCGCCCAGGTCTCGGAGGCGGTATGGAACGCCCGTGCCGCCGTGGACTGCCAGTCGGTCGCCGCCGCGAGTGCACGGGCATGGTGCGCGGCGTCGAGCAGGCGGTCGCCGACGGTCGCGAGTTCGCGGACCACGATGTCGATCTGGTTCGCGGCGAGCGCCGCGCTCATCAAATGCTGCATCCGGCCATGGTGGTCGCGGTGGCGGTCCCGCCGGGCGGGCGAGGGCGTGACTGTGCATCGCGACGACGCGAGCCCGCCTGTGCAGGAGCGGAGCGGCGGGACGCGGCATCCGCTCTCCTGCGCGCACGCGAGGACGCCGGCCCCGAGAACGGGACCGGCGTCTTCGTCAGGCCGGGATCACTGGAGCTCGAGGAGCCCCTTCATCCCCACGACCACCGTCGCGGTGTCGGTCGCGGTGTTGCCCGCGGCATCCGTCGCCGTGTAGGTGAAGGTGTAGATCGCGCCGTTCGCGGCCTTGACCGTGAAGTGCGTGTCGTCGATCTCGGTCCACGCCGCGCGCGGCTTGCCGTTCGTCGTGACGCTCGTGAGATCGACCGTCACCTCGCCCCTGTCGTCCTCCGCCTCGATCGAGACGGTGACGTCGCGATCCTTGTTGTTCGGCGCGAGGATGAACGACGGGTCGGCGGTCGCCTGGATCGTCGGCGGCGTCGTGTCGGGCGGCGTCAGCTGCAGGCCGACCACAACCGGGTCGTGGTCGCTCGACCGGAACTCGTCCTCCGCGTAGAGCGCGTCCTGCGCCGGCTTCTTGAACGACATGTCGTAGTCGATCAGGCTCGGCTCGTCGGCGTTGATGTTCCACGCGGATGCCCCGGTCACCTCGTCGAGGAGGTCGCTGCCGGACAGCGCGTAGTCGAGGTAGCCGAGCATCCCGTCGAACACGTACGAGTACGCCTCGGTGCCGTGGAACTTCGCCTCGAGGTCGGTGTACCCGGCCCCGGTCAGCACCTGGATCGGGTCCTCCTGCGCGTACGAGTTGAGATCGCCGAGGATCAGCTCGCGGCCCACGGTGCCCTGCCCAGTCGGATCGGTCGCGAGCCAGTCGGCGAGCGCCGACGCTGCCGCGGTCCGCACGCCGTTGCAGTTGCCCTGGCCGTCGGGGTCCTCCGGATCGTCGACCGCGTCGCAGACCGAGCCCTTCGACTTCAGATGGTTGACGACGACGGTGAAGGTCGCGCCCGCGTTGTCGGCGAACGTCTGCGTCAGACCCGGACGGTTGAAGTCGTCCAGCCAGCGCTCGTCCTTCTCCTCGTCCATCAGCTGGAAGTCGCCGACCGGCGTCACCGACGCCGGCTTGTACATGAGGGCCGTGGTGATGACATCCGTTCCGATGAGGCCCGTCTCGATGTAGTCGTAGACATCCGAGCCCAGGCGCTCGTTCAGCGCCGCAGTGAGCGTCTCGAGCGGGAACGACTCCTCGTCGTTCTCGATCTCGATGAGGCCGAACACGTCCGCGTCGATCTCTGCCAGGGCCGTGACGATCTTCGCCTCCTGGCGATCGAACTCGGCTTGGTCGTTCGCGCCGCGCGCGTCGGCGCCGGTGAGCGTCGTGAAGTAGTTGAGCACGTTGAAGCTCGCCACCTTCAGGTCGCCGCCGACCTCGGGAACGTCCGGGCGCGGGTTGCCCTCGGCGAACTCGGCGTCCTCCGTCTGCTGGACGCCCCAGGTCAGGAACCGCCAGTCGAGCACACCGGTCACATCGGTCAGCGTGTCGCCGCTGCGGAACGTGTTCTCCAGCGTGAACTCGTCGCCGTTCGGGTGGAGCGCCGGGTCGGGGTTCTGTACGCCGCGACCGTCGTCCACGCCGATGCTCTCGAGAGCGTTCTTCGCCTTCAGCGCCTCTGCCTGGACCGAGCCGGCGTCGAACAGGTGGGTCGGCTGGTACTGACGGCCGACCGTGAGGCTGATCGTGCCGAAGCGCGCGAAGTCGAAGGTCTCGCCGATGGTCAGCTGCTGCGGCAGGGTCACGTACATGCCCTCCAGTGCCTCGCGCTGCTGCTCGGTGGCCGGCAGCGTGAGTTCGACGGGCTCGGGCAGCGACTGGCCGGTCGCGCAGACCTCGAGATCGATCGCCTCGAGCTCCGTGAGTCCCGAGAACTCCTTGACCTTGCCCGCGACGTTCACGACATCGCCGACGGAGACATCGGGGGCGTCCTTGTAGAACACGAAGATGCCGTCCGAGGTGGCCGGGTCGCCGTCGCCCGCATCCTGGATGTAGAAGCCGTCGAAGCCGTCAGCACCCTGGAAGTCGCCGGTCACGACGCCCTCGAGCCGGAGGCTCTGGCCGTCTCGTGGCGACGCGGCGCCCGAGCCCTGGACCGAAGCGATGGATGCGGTCTCGAGGTCGCAGCCGGCCTCGATCGGGGGTGGCGGCGGGACCGCCGCGTTCGCGGCGCCCGGCGTGTTGTAGGCCTCCTTGAACTGGGGGGTTCCGGCCGTGCCGTTGTAGCCGGCGAGCTCGAAGTCGTTGCGCAGCCAGTCGGCGGCGGTTCCGGTGTCCTTGCCGTCCGGGATGCGCGAGGCGCCACCCGGGTCGAACGAGAAGCCGTCGTACGAGACCTCGAGGGTGGTCCCGCCGTAAGTGAGGTCGGATGCCGCATCCCTGACGGCGATCGCGTCGACCACCGTGAAGCCGAGGCCGTCGTCGATGACACCGTCGTCATTGGTGTCGATATCGGTGCCGAGCGCCGGGGCGGTGCCCGTGATGAGCAGCAGGCTGACCGTGCCGTTCTCGAGCGCGCCATTGGTGAGCGTGGCGAGACTGCGGCCCGAGGCGTCGGCGGCCGGGAACGCGATGACCTCGTCGACCGTGCCGGTCACCGTGCCGCTCACGTCGCCCTCGATCTCGAGCACGCGGTAGCCCGAGAGGTCGGTCGTCGCCGGGTCGGCGAGAAGCTCGACGTACTCGACGTCGGTCGCACCCGTCGTGTCGGCCGAGAACTCGTTGATGACGACCTTCGCCGCGGGCGGGGGGACGTCGCCGCAGTTCGCGGTGTGAGCGCCGAGGCCGGTGAAGGTGTCTTGGGCGAGGCCAGTCCATCCGGCGGCGGGATCGAAGGCGTCGCCGCCGTTCGGGTCACCGACGCACACGTCGGCCGCGCGCTGGAGCGTGCGGTTGGTCGTCGCGTTCGGCGTTCCTGCGCCCCACCCCGGGTCGCCGGGGTTGACGCCGATCTGCCCGAACACGTCGACCGCGGTGTCGGCCTTGACGAGGGCGACGGCGTCGTTGCCGTTGAAGAGGGACGACGTGGTGACCTGGTCGGCGATCGCGAGCAGTCCCGCCACCGCCTGCGACTGCACCACGACGTGCACGTCACCGGGGCCGACCGAGCCGGTCAGCGCGACGGTCTGGCCCGCCGTCGCCGACCCGTTCGAGTACACCTTGAGGGTGTAGTTGGCCGCGGCGAGGTCGACCGCGGCGTCGGTGGGGTTGTAGACCTCGATGGCCTTGTTGTTCGAGCCGCCCTCGACGTACTCGCTGATGAGCAGGTCGCCGGCGGCGGCGGTCGCCGGCGGCGCGAACGCGACGACGCCCGTGAAGGCGAGTGCAGCGGCCGCCAAAGAGGCGGTCACGCGGCGGGGTGGATGGGACAAGGAAACCTCCACGGTGCGGGCGCGCGGATGGTCGATGCGCGCTGGGGAAGAGCGAGGCCGGTAGACCTACCGGGTCAGGCTAGGCGAGCGGTCCTCGCCAGGGAAGGCTCCGCGGAGGAGAGTTCGTTAACGTTCGGTAACGGCCGCTCCTCCGCCGCCGCGGCGACCCTTTGACGGTGAGGGCCCCGGGGCCAGAATGGACGCCATGACCGCGAGCCCCGGCGATCCCTTTCGCGTGGTGTTCGTGTGCACGGGCAACATCTGCCGGTCGCCGATGGCCGATGTGGTCTTCCGGGGGTTCGCGGATGCCGCAGGCCTGGGCACCCGCGTCGCGTCGTCGAGTGCCGGCACCGGCGACTGGCACGTGGGCGAGCGGGCCGACCAGCGCACCATCGACGCGCTCGACCGCGCCGGGTACGACGGCACCCGCCACCGCGCCCGGCAGTTCACCCACGCCGACTTCGCGCACAGCGACCTGGTCATCGCGCTCGACCGCAGCCACGAACGGATCCTTCGGGGATGGGCGCGCAGCGAGTCCGACAGCGACAAGATCGCCCTCCTGCTGTCGTTCGACCCGGCGGCCTCGACGCTCGACGTGCCCGACCCGTACTATGCCGGGCCCGGAATGTTCGACGAGGTGCTCGGTATGATCGAGAGTGCGAGCCGGGCGCTCTTCCGGCAGCTCGAACCCGCGATCCGACCGGTGCACTGACGCCGGCGTCGCCCTCTGCGTTCCGACGGGAGCACCGTGACCTCTCTCCCCCCTCAGCCCCTCAGCCCGCTCGACGGCCGCTATCGCGCCGCCGTCACGGGGCTCGCCGACTACCTCTCCGAAGCCGGCCTCAACCGTGCGCGGGTCGAGGTCGAGGTCGAGTGGCTCATCGTCCTCACCAACCGCTCCCTGTTCGGCACGTCGCCGCTGTCCGACGACGACAAGGCGCGCCTGCGCGCGCTGTACCTCGAGTTCGGCCAGGCCGAGATCGACTGGCTCGCCGAGAAGGAGGCGGTGACGCGCCACGACGTCAAGGCCGTCGAATACCTCGTCCGCGATCGCCTCTCGGCGCTGGGCCTCGACGGCATCGCCGAGCTCACGCACTTCGCGTGCACCAGCGAGGACATCAACTCGACGTCGTACGCCCTCACGGTCCAGCGCGCGGTCCAGCGCGTGTGGCTACCCAAGCTGCGCACCGTCATCACCGCCCTCTCCGACCTCGCCGTGCGGCATCGCGATGCGCCGATGCTGTCAAGGACCCACGGCCAGCCGGCCACGCCCTCGACCATGGGCAAGGAGCTCGCGGTCTTCGCGTGGCGCCTCAACCGCGTCGCGGATCAGATCGACGGCGGCGACTACCTCGCGAAGTTCTCCGGCGCGACCGGCACGTGGTCGGCTCACCTCGCGGCCGAGCCCGACGTCGACTGGCCCGCTCTCACCCGCGGCTTCATCGAGGGCCTGGGTCTCGGATTCAACGTGCTCACGACGCAGATCGAGTCGCACGACTGGCAGGTGGAGCTCTACGACCGCGTGCGGCATGCCGGCGGCATCCTGCACAATCTCGCGACCGACGTGTGGACCTACATCTCCATCGGCTACTTCACGCAGATCCCCGTGGCCGGCGCGACCGGCTCGTCGACGATGCCGCACAAGATCAACCCGATCCGCTTCGAGAACGCCGAGGCGAATCTCGAGATCGCGGGCGGCCTGCTCGCGACCCTGTCGCAGACGCTCGTCACGAGCCGGATGCAGCGCGACCTGACCGACTCGACGACGCAGCGCAACATCGGCGTGGCGTTCGGTCACTCGCTTCTCGCGCTCGACAACCTGCAGCGCGGGCTGGGCGAGATCTCGCTGGCCGAGGACGTGCTGCTCGCCGACCTCGACGCCAACTGGGAGGTGCTCGCCGAGGCGATCCAGACGGTCGTGCGGGCCGAGATCGCCGCCGGCCGCTCGCAGATCACCGACCCCTACGCGCTGCTGAAGGACCTCACGCGCGGCCGCCGCGTCGGCGCCGCCGAGCTCGCGGAGTTCGTGAAGGGCCTCGACATCGGCGACACGGCGAAGGAGCGGCTGTTGGCACTCACGCCGGCGACCTACGACGGCCTCGCATCGAAGCTGGTCGACGAGCTCGGCTGACGCCCCAGGGGCGGCCGAAGGCGCGCGGGTCAGGCCTTGGGGTCGGCGGATGCCGCGGCATCCGGTCCGTCGTCCTCGTCGGGCAGCAGCACCGGCTTGTCGACCTGCTTCGCGACCTGCGCGGGATCGACGGCGAGCAGCAGCAGCGACACGATCAGCAGGACCGCGATGAAGGTGATGCCGGCCACGACGAGGGCGAACACGATCGCAGCCTGAGCCTTGCCGGCGCCGCCTGCCTGGAAGAAGCCCATCGAGACGAGGGTGACGATGCCGGCGAAGAGCGCAGCGCCGAACGCCAGCCCGAGGAGCTGCACGGGCTTCATGAGGTCGCGGCGGGTGGGGCGGTCGTCGCTCACGCGGGATCCTTCTGGTCGGCGGGAGCGGCTGCCGGAGCGGTCGTGACCGCGGCGTCCTTGCGCGGCGAGAAGCCGGCGATCCCGAGGTAGACGGCGACGATCGCGGCGTACGCCCCGAAGATGCCGACGCCGATGATGATGCCCGTCAGGGTGAACGTCTGCTGCGCGTCCTCGATCGTGTACTGCAGCGAGTAGCCGGCGGGGACGACCGCGAGGGCGAGGGCGAGCAGGATTCCGAGGGCGCCGACCACCACGCCGTCGCGGCTGTCGGAGCGGGGGCCCGGGTCGATCGCGGGGCGTGCGTCGGCGACCCCGGGAGCGACGTCGCGGCGAGCGCGCGGGCTGCGCAGCCCGCGCCAGCCCGCGATGAGCTCGAGCAGACCGCTGACGAGGGCCCAGGTGATGACGACGGCGAAGAAGCCCGCGATCGTGCGCAGCGGCATCAGCCCGCCGACCATGCCCGCCGCGAGGGTGACACCGCCGAGGGCGGCCGCCGGCCAGCGGCGCCCGGCGGGGTAGACGAGCCACACGGCGAGGAGGAGCACGAGACCCGTGGCGATCGCGAAACCGCTGAACACCGACATCCCGACCGGCGCGGAGTGGTCGGGCGAGAACGTGATCATCAGCGCGGCGAGCGCCGCGAACGCGGCACGCGCGAGCTGCACGTGGCGCACGTCGAACGTGCGGGCGGAAGAAGCTGAGGTCACGGCGGATTCCTGCGAAGCGGAAGGGATGCCTACAGTCTAGTTCGGGCTGCTGGGAAGGGCCGCCGGGCCCGGCATGACCGGAGGGGGCGTCGGGAGGGCGATGAGGCCGGCGAACGTGATGGCGGTGAGATCGTCGAGATGCCCGGCGATGACCTGGACGGACAGCGGGAGCCCGTCGGCGCTGAGTCCGACCGGCGCGGCCGTCGCGGGCAGATTGGCGAACGATGCGATCGAGGGCCACGCGAGCTGCGCCACGTACGGCTCGGCGCTGCCGTCCACGTCGATGCGGCGCAGGTCGTTGTCGGGCTCGTCGGAGAGAGGGAAGGCGACGGTTCCGTAGACCGGCGCGATGACGACGTCGAATTCGTCGAAGAGCCTGACCCACTGTCTGCGCACCGACAGCTGGCGGTCGAGCAGCTCGAACCACTCCCGCACGGGAAGGGATGGCGAACCGGCACGACCCCGCCGCGAACCGACCGCCCGCAGCATGGTGCGGTACAGCTCCAGGACCTCGGCGAGGTCGGGAAACAGCTCCGACGACCAGGACACGGTGGCACCCGCCGCGACCGCTCGATCCGCGGCATCCTGAACCGCCTCCTTCACGGCGGACGAGGTCGCCGCTTCGGGGTGCGTGTCGAGCGCCAGTACGCGGAAGTCGCGGAGGCGAGTGTGTCGCGGCTGCGGGAGATCGAGCCGGTTGGCCGGCGAGAACTCGTCGGGACCGGCGAGGAGCTCCACGGCCAGGGCAAGATCGCCGGCGCTGCGCGCGAGCGGTCCGATGACGGCCAGGGGCGGCTGCACTCCTGCGAGACCCCCTGGGGCGTGTCCCTCGGCGGCGAGCAGGTTCCAACTCGGCTTGTGACCGAACACGCCGCAGAACGCGGCAGGCACGCGGATCGACCCCCCGATGTCCGATCCGAGCTCGAGCGCTGTGTACCCGGCGGCGAGCGCCGCCGCCGAGCCGCCCGAAGACCCGCCGGGCGTGCGGGCGAGGTCGTACGGATTGCGGGTGCGCCCGTAGATCGGGTTGTCGGACTGCCAGTCGTCGAGCCACACCGGAACGTTGGTCTTGCCGATCACGATGGCGCCGGCTTCTTTCAGCCGTCGCACCGGCACCGCGTCGCTCTCGGCGCGGTGGTGTCGAAACGCCTCCGAACCCCACGTGGTCGCGCGGCCTCGCAGGTCGAAGCTCTCCTTGACGGTGATCGGGACGCCGAGAAGCGGCCGGGCGAAGGAATCCACGTCGCCGCGGGCCCATGCCTCGTCGGTGGCGGCTGCCTCGGTGAGCGCAGTCTCGAACTCGCGGACGACGACGGCGTTGACATGGCCGTCGTACGCCTCGATCCGTGCGATCGCCGCCGCACACAGGTCGGACGCGGTCCATCGCCCGGCATGCACTCCGGCGGCGAGCGCGGCAGCGGACATGCTGCCGAGGTCCGGGGCGCTCGTCGTCATCTCAGGCGAGAGAGTCGACGATCTCGACGAGCAGCTCGTACGTCGTGAGCGGGCTGATGATGGCGAAGCGCAGGACGGGCTCGCCCGCGTGCGAGCTCGGCACCACGAACGCCCGCTGCTCGTCGAGCAGCCGGTCGGACCACGCCTGGTAGTCGACGAGGCTCCATCCCTCTCGTCGGAACACGACGACCGACAACTGGGGGTCGCGCACGAGCGACACCCCGTCGCGGCGCTCGATCTCGTCGGCGATGCGGCGCGCGAGGTCGATGCCGTGCGCGATCGTCGCACGGTACTGCGCGGTGCCGTGGGTCGCGAGCGAGAACCACAGCGGGAGGCCCCGCGAGCGCCGCGTGAGCTGCACGGCGAGGTCGGACGGGTTCCAGTCCGGCGTCTCGGTGAGGGTGTCGAGGTACTCCGCCTTCTGGGTGTGCGCGTGCAGCGCGAGTGCGGGCTCGCGGTAGATCAGCGCGCACGCGTCGAACGGCGCGAACAGCCACTTGTGCGGGTCGACGATCACCGAGTCGGCGAGCTCCACGCCGGCGAACACCGGGCGCATCTCCTCGACGAGCATCGCGGCCAGGCCGTACGCACCGTCGATGTGCAGCCACACCTGGCGCTCCTTCGTCGCCGCGGCGACACCTGCGATGTCGTCGACGATGCCGAAGTTCGTGGTACCGCCGGTCGCGACGACCGCGAACACCGCGTCGCCGTGCTCGTCGAGGGCCCGCGCGACGGCGTCGCCGTGCAGCCGTCCGCCCGCGTCGGGGGCGGCGGTGACGACGTCGACGTCCATGACCGACGCGGCCGACGCGATCGACGAGTGCGCCTCGGCGCTGCAGAGCACCTTCCAGCGCGCCGGATCCGGGCGCCCGGCTTCGCGGTTGCGCTCGCGCGCGGCGTCCCGAGCCGTCACGAGCGCCGAGAGGTTGCCGATCGTGCCGCCCTGCACGAACACCCCGCCCGCGGTGGCCGGCAGCCCGAACTCCCGTGCGAGCCAGTGCAGCACCTCGTTCTCGGCGTAGACCGCGCCGGCGCCCTCCATCCACGAGCCGCCGTAGATGGCGGAGGCCGAGACGACGACGTCGAACGCGAGCGACGCCTTGCTCGGCGCCGACGGGATGAACGACAGGTAGCCGGGGTGGTCGGTCGAGATGCACGCGGGCGCGAGCACGTTCTCGAACAGCGCGATCGCGCGGCGCGAGCCGATGCCGTCGTCGGTGATCGAGCCCGACGCGAGACGGGCGAGGTCGTTCGGCGTCATCGGCTTGTCGAGCGGCACGTTCTCGAACAGGGCGCGGCGGCGCGCGTAGTCGAGCACGTCGTCGACGGTGCGACGAGTCTCGTCGGAGATGGCGTGCATCTGCTCGGGCTGCGAGGGGGCGGTCATCTGGTGCTCCACGGTTGGGTCGACACCTCACGGTAGGCGGTGCCGACGGCAACGACAAGCAGAGCGGATGCCGCGGCATCCGTCCGCTCGATCGGTCGGGGCGGTGTTGAGGATCAACCACCTCGGCAGGGTCACGGCGTCACCGCGGGGCGGAACTGCGGCGAGCCGAGCACCTTCTCGACGCGCAGTTCGAGCACGACCCGCTCGGGATTCACGCGGGGCTGCCGGTAGCGCGCCGCGTACAGCTCGACGGCGTGCGCGACGGCCGCCGCGTCGTCGGACACCCGCACCGATCCTTCGAAACTGATCCACCGAGCGCGGTCTACCGAGCAGACGGTGGCGCGACCGCGGCGCGCGGCGTTGAGGAACTTCTGCGAACCGCGCGTGCCGATCACTCTCACGAGCCCGTCTTCGTATGTGAAGCCGACGGGCACCGCGTGGATGCGGTCGCTCCTCCCGAGGGTCGACAGCGTCGCCAGGTGATACTCGGCGAGGAACTCCATCGCAGCGGGGGTCAGCACCCCTCCAGAATCGCACGTCAGCCGACGACGAACGTCACTTCCCAGCCGTCGTCTCCGGGAGCCCGCACGACCGCCGTGCCGGACTCCGCGCCGCGGATCTCCCACTCCCGTGCACCGTCGCCCGCGACCGAGACGACCGGGATGAGCAGCACGGCCCCACCCTCGAGCTCCGGCTCGGTCTCGTCGCCGGCGGGCAGCCGCAGCGTCGTGGTCGCGTCGACGGCGAGCGCGTACACCGCCCCGTCGTCGGCCGGTCCGACGAAGCGCGGGGCGGGCTCTGCGACGGGAGACTCGGATGCCGCGGCCCCGGGCCGCGGCGAAGCATCCTGACCCGGCTGCGGCCCCGCGCTCGCGCAGCCCGTCAGCAGGGCGACGAGCGCGAGCGCGGGGAGCAGCAGCCTCCGCATCTCCGGTCAGGGTCCGCTCTGCGTGGCGATCCGCTCGACGATGTCCTTCTGCGCCTTGATCTGCGCCGACGTCGACGCCGGGTTGACGCGGACCGTCTCGGCCGTGAGCATCGCCGCGCCGAACGTCGTGTCGGGCGCCAGTCCGCCGACCGTGTCGACCGGGGTGTCGAGGCTCACCGAGCCGTTGGCGAAGTTCAGCCAGGCGCCCAGGGCGTGCTGGTCGAAGATCACGTCGGCGGGCGACTTGGCCGGGTTCTGCAGCACGAGCGTCGCCGCGGCGCGGGTCGAGGCATCCTTCTCCTCGCTGAACACCAGGCTGAAGTGCCCGACGATGTCGAGGTAGCACTGCAGCTCGGCGGGGGTGAAGTCGTTCGACTTCTTCACGCGGTACTGGTTCAGCCACCAGCCGTGCCCCTTCGACACCGTGGCGTTACCCGTCACCACGACGGCGGCGGTGTCGGTGGCGGAGACCCCGCCGTCGTCGTCGGTCGCGGTGAGCCCCAGCTCGTAGAGGCACGCGTCGCCGTAGATGTGGCTCTCCTCCATCGTGACGTCGCGCGGCTGCACGG
The DNA here is from genome assembly GCF_054824025.1 of Microbacterium sp. HJ5. NCBI lineage: Bacteria > Bacillati > Actinomycetota > Actinomycetes > Micrococcales > Microbacteriaceae > Microbacterium > Microbacterium sp. HJ5. Next base: position 14,738 of record NZ_JSYE01000005.1, on the reverse strand, counting down.
ACGGCGATTTCGGCGGGTCGGCGAACGGCGGGTTGACGAGCGACGTCTGGGCGTCGGAGGTGCCGTCGCCCCACTCCCACGTGAGGGTGAGGTCGTCGCTGCCGGGGTCGGTCGTGGTCGCCGGCACCGTCAGCTCCTCACCGGCCTCGAGCACGAACGCCGACTGGCCGTCGTAGACCTCTTCCCCTGACGTGTCGATGGTCGCGGTCGGATCGACGTTCGCGACCGCCGCCACCTCGGTGTCGCAGTTGCCGGTGGTGTCGTCGTCGGCCGCGCACACCTCGACGGTGAAGTCCCCGTCGTCGCCGTACTGATGCTGCACCTCGAAGCTCAGCGTCGCGTCGGGACGCGCGTTCTCCTCGCTGCCGGTCAGCGCGACCGCTGCGGCGCCGTCGTCCCACGAGATCGTGGCCGACAGGTCGTCCAGCCAGCCCGGGTCGGTCACCGTGCCCGTCACCGTGACGGTGCCGAGCTCGTCGATCGGGGCGATGGCGTCGATGACGACCGTGGGCGCCACGTTGGCGACGGTGACCGTCGTCGACGCCTCTGCCGTGCGGCCGAACTCGTCGGTCACCCGCAGGCCGATCGTGAAGACGCCGTCCTGCCCGACCGTCGTGAACGTCGGCGTGGGACCGGTGGCGTCGTCGTACTGGCCGTCGCCGTCGAGATCCCATTCGTACGACGCGATCGCGCCGGCGCTCGCGTCGGATCCGGCCGCCGAGCCGCTGCCGTCGAGCGCGACATCGGTCCCCTCGTCGGTCGCGTACGGTCCGCCCGCGTCGGCCGTCGGCTCGCACTCGGCGGGCACGTCGTCGCTCGCGGTGGGCACCGTGTCGAGTCCGGTCGTCGATGCCGTGCCCAGGCCCCGGTCGGCGAACGCCGACCAGATGAGGCAGCGGTTCGCGCCGCCGTCGGCGGTGAGCAGCGCGTCGCGCGCGTCGACGTACGTCGGGTTCGCCGGCGTCGCCTTCATGCCGTCGAGCACGAGGGTCGCGAGCGGCTCGACACCGCCCGGGAAGAGCTGGCCGATGTCGTAGATCGTCGCCGCCCAGATCTCGCCGTTGCCGTGTCCGCTGCCGGAGCCGGTGTTGTACGACTGGTACGTGCGCGTCGACAGGTCGTAGCCGACCGAGCGGATGCCGTTCACGGCGTCGCCAGTGACGTACTCGCCCACCACCGCGTCGTCCCATTTGAGGATCGAGATGACGTCGCTCCACCCCTCGCCGAGCGCGCCGCGCTGATCGAAGTCGTTGTAGCCGAGGTTGCCGCCGCCCACGAGCCGGCTCGAGACCCCGTGGCCGTACTCGTGCGCGATGACGTCGCCGTCCATGTCGCCGTCGCGGAACGGGCGGCCGGGCGCCCACATGTACATCTGCATGCGCGGGCTCGCGCCGTCGGCGGGAGTGCCGAAGTTCGCGTTGTTGAGGCAGCGGATGGCCACGTCGTCACCGGGCGCAGGCGTGCCCTGGTCGTCGATGCAGCCCATGTCCCAGCCGTCCTGCGCCTCGGCCAGCACCGGGTCACCCCCGCTGCCGCCGTTGCCGAAGTTGTCGACCTGGAAGTTGCCGCTCGCCTCGTCGAAGCCGTGCCCGTAGAGCCAGTCGTGCATCACGTTCGTGTAGTAGAAGAGCTGCGTGATGACGGCGTCGCGGTCGGCGTCGAGCGCCGCCACCGAGTCGACGTCCGCGGTCGTGCGCCACGCATCCGTCCACGTGTACGCGAAGTGCTGGTACCCGGGGTCGCCGCTGGCCGGCGTCTGCGGCTGGTACTCGTTGTTCGAGTCGTCGTCGTTGCGGTCGAGGTAGGCGTTGACGTTGTTGCCGCTCGTCGTGCGGTCGTCGACCCACGTGCCGTTGACACCCGAGAACGAGGTGGTCTGACGCGTCGCGCCGGCCGCCTCGGGGTGCTCCTCGCGGAACACGTCGCCCTCGGGGCCGGCGTGCGCGTAGCGGCTGCGCTGCTCGATGACCTCGCCGGTGTTCGCATCGACGACCGTCTCGAACCACGCGTGGTCGGACGACTCGATGTCGGTGAGCCACGCCAGCCGCAGCGCCGTGCCGTTCGCTTCGGGGTACCAGACGAGCTCGGACGTCACCGGCGCGGGCTCCGTCACCCCCTCGGCGTAGACGTTCGGATACTCGCGGGGCTTGGCGGACTTCGTGTTCGCCTCGCGCAGCGGACGGCTCGCGTCGGCGTCCTGCGCCTCGGCAGCAGCGTCGATCGCCGCAGCAGCCGTGAGCCCGGCCGACGTTCCCGAGCCGTCACCCGGCGCGAGGAACCCCGCCATCGTGAGCAGGCTGCCGTCGGCCGCGACCACACCGGTCATCACGGCGTCGCGCACCCGCAGACCGTCGACCCGCTGACCCAGATGCACCGCGGTGCCGCCGCCCTTCAGCGGCAGAGCCTTGTGCACGTAGACGCCCGCGGCGAGCTGCGGTGTGAGGCCGAAGTCGGCCGCGTGCGCCTGCACGTAGGCGAGTGCGACGTCGCCGGGCGCCGCGCCGCTCGGCTCCGTGAGCGGATCGCCGTGGACATCGGCGAGCACGCGGCCCGTCGCCTCGTCGACGACGACCCTCGGCGGCCCGGCATCCTCGTCGGGCGCTGCGGCCGCGGGTGCGACGAGACCTGAGACGAGGAGAGCGCTCGCGAGAACCGCTCCCCAACCCAACCGGACGACATGCGACGATGCAGACATCGTGGCCCCCTCAACGAGACCCGCGGCGCCCCCAACCGGCGCGGACAACGGGTCTCAAGCCGCGCGGCACGATACTCCCGCCGCGCGTGAGGCACAAGAGCTCTCGTCGTCGCGAACCGGTCAGGATCGGAGAAGCGGATGCCTCGCCCCCGGGAATAACGTGAGGATCACAGGCCGGGTCCCCGGCCGAACACCGTGAAGGAGAAGGCTGATGAGCGAGAAGGCGACGACATCGGGCGGACTCACCGCCGACGAGCGGGCCGCCGTCAAGGAGCGGGCGAAGGAGCTGCGCGCGCAGGAGAAGGCGGGCAAGAACCGCGAGGCCGGGACGAAGGCGGTGCTCGAGGCGATCGCGAAGCTGGATGCCTCCGACAAGGCGCTCGCCGAGGGCCTGCACCGCATCGTGTCGGAGGTCGCGCCCGACCTCGTGCCGAAGACCTACTACGGCATGCCCGGGTACGCCAATGCCGACGGCAAGATCGTCGTGTTCATCCAGCCCGCCGGCAAGTTCAAGACCCGGTACTCGACCGTCGGCTTCGAGCACCCGGCGAACCTCGACGACGGCGACATGTGGCCGACGGCGTTCGCGCTGCTCGCGATCACGCCGCAGACCGAGAAGCGCCTCAGCGACCTCGTCAAGGCCGCGGTCTCGTGACCCGCGACGGGGGCCGGCCGAGGCATCCTGCCCCCGTCGTCAGGCCTCCGGCCGGCCCGTGATGCCCGACGTCGTCAGCCGCCGAAGCGGCCGATGAGGCGCACGAGCGTCGGCAGCCCCCGCGAAGTCGCGGGCGATCCGGTGAGACGCTCGACGACGGGCGTCGCATTGCTTTCCCGAGGTCTCTCGTTCGACGACACCACCCAGCCCGGGCCCGCGTCGACGATGACGCAGCGCCGGCGCGCCGCTTCGCCCACGACGTCGGGATCGGAGCGATCGATGATCCCGCCGGCGTGGAGGGTCAGCTCGCGGCGGTCGGCGTCGGCCGCACCGGCGTGCGCCTCCACGATCGCAGCGACCTGCTCGAGGGCCATCGCAAACGTCTCGCGCTCGACTCCTGACCGAGCGGCGAGCGCCTGCATCGCATCGACGACGGCGGTTCCCGGGTCATCGGCCGCGAACACGACGGTGCCGTTGCTCTGGAAGCACGCGGGGTCGCGGCATCCGGCGTCTTCGAACGCGTCGAGCAGATCACGCGTCAACGGATGCCCACGCTGGCCCTGGTTGAGGTTGCGCACGAAGGCGACGTGGAGCACCGGCTGCCTCAGTCGCTCAGGCGGTAGACCGACACGTGGCTGGTTGATTCGCCGGTGAACTCGCCGCGGCTCCAGTCGGCCCAGCGGCTCTCGAGCTCGAACCCGGCGAGGCGCGCCATCAGATCGAGCTCGCTGGGCCAGATGTAGCGATGCGGCGAGCGCCCGATGCGCGCGTCGCGGCTGCCGATGACCTCGGGATCGAAGCGCACGTGGTGCGAGACGAGCAGCTGCCGCAGCGTGTCGATCGTGTCGACGAGCAGGTAGCCCGGCTCGCTGACCTCGACCGTGCCGCGATGCCCCGGCGCGAGCGCGCGCAGCTGCGGAACCCACAGCTCGATCACGAAGCGCCCGCCGGGCTGCAGATGGCGCGCCGCGTTGCGGAAGCACTCGATCTGCTCGTCCTGGGTGAGCAGGTTGGAGATCGTGTTGAACACGAGGTACGCCAGCGAGAACCGGCCGTCGGCGCGGGCCGTCGTCATGTCTCCCTCCACGACGGGCAGCCGGTCGCCGTCGACCTTCTCGCGCAGGCGGGCGATCATGGCGGTGGACAGCTCGATGCCGACGACCTCGACCCCCGCGCCCCGCAGGGGAATCGCCACGCGTCCGGTGCCGACCGCGAACTCGACCGCGCGGCCGCCGTCAGCCAGCTCCGCCAGCAGCTCGACCGTGGGCCCCAGCACGTCGTCGGCGAACATCCCCTCGCCAGGGGTGTCGTACTGCCGCGCGACGTCCTCGTCCCAGATCCGCTGCTGATCGAACATTCCCGCCATGATCCCGGTCGGCCGCCGTCGGGTCAACGGGTGCATCGCGGGGCGGGTTCGTGCCATGTCGTTCATCCGCCGCCGCGGTCGATTGACCCGCGCGCGAGCGCGCTGGGAGGGTCGAACGCGAGTGCTCGGAACACCCTTACCGAGCGCGCTCGACCGGCGTCGACGATGACGCCCGTCTCCATCCCCCCACTAGGAGAACGATGAGCACACGTAGGAAGTGGATCGGAGCCGCGTCCGCGGCGGTGGTCTGCGCGGCGATGATGATCTCGCCGATCGGTGCCGCCGCGGCGCCGACGCCCACACCGGGCGGCGGGTCCGCGGCATCCGATCCCGCAGGTCCCTTCGCCGAAGGACGCCCCGGCGGCGGATCGCTCGGCGCGGCACCGGAGGCCGGATCGGCCGCAGGCGCGAAGCTGTACGAGAAGACGAAGGGCGACGGCTTCCAGCCGGTCGACTCGATCGGCTCGTCCGGCGCCGCCGCCGACAAGCTGGGCGCGGCCGACACGAAGCTGCTCCAGCAGGCGACCGTCGACGAGACCGAGACCGTCACGGTCATGATGGTCGCCCGCAAAGGCGCGGCAGACGACGTGGTCGCCGCCGTCGAGAAGGTCGGTGGCACGGTCGGCTCGGTCACCGAGAAGCTCGGGTACGTGCGCGCCACGGTGCCGACCGAGAGCGTCACCGACCTCGCGGGCATGTCGGTCGTCAAGGCGATCGACCTGAACCGCACATTCCGCATCCCGTCGCCGGAGGTGGGGACGGATGCCGCGACCCCCGCGACGCGCGGCGCCGGCCCCGCCGCGCCCGACGCGAAGACCCCGGCCGCGAACCCCTACATGCCGGTGCAGGAAACCGGTGCCACGGACTTCATCGCGGCGAACCCGGCCTGGGACGGCCGCAGTGTCGTGGTCGGCGTGCTCGACACCGGCGTCGACGTCGACCACCCGGCGCTCCAGAAGACGAGCGACGGCAAGCCGAAGATCGTCGACTGGGTCACCGCGACCGACCCGCTGGCCGACAACGACGGCACGTGGGTCGAGGTGTCCGATCGGCGCACCGGACCGTCGTTCCGCTACGGCGGCTCGACCTACACGGCGCCCGAGGGCGACTTCATGATGGGCTTCTTCTACGAGCTCGCCACGTCGGCCGGCGACTTCGAGGGCGACCTCAACCGCAACGGCGACGTGTACGACGCCTACGGCGTGCTGTACGAGCCGTCGACTCACCGCATCTGGGTCGATTCCGACGACGACAAGGACTTCACCGACGCCCCGGCGATGGCGCCGTTCGCCGTCGACCGCCAGATCGGCCATTTCGGCGCCGACGACCCGGCGACGCCCGAGAACGAGCGCGTCCCGTTCGTCGTGGAGTACCGCGACGGCGTCGACCTGACGCCCGCCGGCTACCCGGGCGAGACCGCCAGCTTCGTCAGCATCGGCCTGCCGTCGGCCTCGCACGGCACGCACGTGGCGGGCATCGTCGCGGCCACATCGATGTTCGGCGGCAAGATGCACGGCGCCGCCCCCGGCGCGCAGATCGTGTCGTCGCGCGCGTGCACGTTCGACGGCGGGTGCACGCAGGCAGCGCTCACCGAAGGCATGATCGACCTCGTCGTCAACCGCGGCGTCGACGTGGTCAACCTCTCGATCGGCGGCCTCCCGCCGCTCAACGACGGGTCCGACGTCATCGCCGACCTCTACGACCAGCTCATCGACCAGTACGGGGTGCAGATCGTCATCTCGGCCGGCAACGACGGGCTCGGCACCAACACGGTGAGCTCGCCGTCGGTGGCGGGCAAGGCGATCTCGGTCGCGGCATCCGTCAGCTCGGCGACGTGGTGGGCGAACTACGGGTCCAAGGTGAAGGCCGAGCGCGGCATCTTCGGGTTCTCGTCGCGCGGTCCTGCCGAGAACGGCGCCCTGGCCCCGCAGCTCGCGGCGCCCGGATCGGCGGTCTCGACGATCCCGATGTGGCTCGCGGGCCAGGCGGTGCCCGAGACCGGGTACGACCTCCCCGCCGGCTACGGAATGCTCAACGGCACGTCCATGGCCGCTCCGCAGGTGACGGGCTCCGCCGCGCTGCTCCTCTCCGCCGCGAAGGCCGGCTCGGTGACAGTGACCCCCGCCGGGCTGAAGACGGCGCTGATGGGCACGGCGCGGCCGATCCCCGGCATCCCGACCACCGCTCAGGGCGCAGGCGTCATCGACACCGTGGCCACCTGGGAGCAGCTGTCGAAGAAGGTCGCGACCACCGCCATCTCGGTGTCCGCCCCCGTTTGCAGCTCGTTGTCGGCGCTGCTCGAAACGCCGCACACCGGTGCGGGCGTCTACAACCGCTGCCTCCCCGCGGAGGGCGGTCAGGTGACCGGCGAATCCAAGACGTACGAGGTCGGCGTGACGCGCACGAGCGGCGGGAGCGGCAACGTCGTGCACCGCATCGGCTGGATCGGCAACGACGGCACGTTCAGCGCGCGCTCCGCGTTGCCGCTCAAGAAGGACCGGGCGGCCGACATCTCGGTCACGGCGAGGGCGAAGCACTCGGGCGTGCACAGCGCGATCATGACGATCGACGACCCTGCGACGCAGGGCATCGACCAGTTCGTCGCGGTGACCGTGCTCGCCACGACGCCGCTCACCGGTCCCGACTACGCGGTGACCGGCAAGGGCACGCTCGGTCGCGGCGCCAGCACGTCGATCCTCGTTCCCGTCCCCGAGGGCGTCGAGGCGCTGCAGCTGACGCTTGACGGCGTCGCGGCGGGCAGCCAGGTGCGCGTGCTGCCGATCGACCCCGACGGCATGCCGGCTGACTCGAACGCGAGCAACCACTGCTACACGGACTACGTCGACCCGGCGGAGTGCGACGCCGACGATCGTGCCGTCTACCGGCCGAAGCCCGGCGTGTGGGAGTTCGTCATCGAGGCGCGCCGCACATCGGCCACCGAGGCGAACGCCTACTCGGCGAAGGTCGCGCTGCAGGGGATGAGCCTGGAGCCGGTCTCGACGACGCTCGACTCGGTCACGATGAACGAGCCGACCGCCGTCAGCCTCACGGGCACGAACGCGTTCGGCCCGGTCGACGCGCGCGTCGCCGAGGGAGAGGTGGGCACGATCGCCAACCTGTTCTCGACGGTGTCGCAGGGCGAGATCACCGCGAACATGCTCTACGTCCCGCGCGGGGCGACACGGCTCGATATGACGCTCACTCCGCGCGAGGCAGCCGATCTGGACTTCTACGTCTACTTCGGCGGCACGCCCGTCGGCGTCGGCACGACGACGGGCGACGGTGCCGAGCGCATCGTCATCGACGACCCGAAGCCGGGCACGTACTACCTCGTGGTCGCCGGCGTCTCCGTCCCCGATGGCGGCGTGATGTTCGATTACCACGAGGAGATGTTCTCGAAGGGTCAGGGCACCGTGAAGCCCGCCGGCGACGCGGCGTTCGCGCTGTCGGCAGGGGAGTCGATGCCGGTCGAGGGCGCGCTCACCGTGGCGGCCCGCCAGCTGTCGAACGAGCCGATGGTGGCCCGGGTGCGGGTCGCCAACGAGCACGGCACGATCATCGGCGCGGCTGCGGTGAACATCTCGAAGGTCGAGGTGCCGCAGCTCGACGTGGTGAGCTGGGCACCGCCCTTCGTCGGTGCGGCGCTGACCGACGACGGCACGGTCGCCGGCGACCGTCAGTACGAGGCTCGCATGACGCCCACCACGTGGACGGCCGACGGCGGATTCGTGAACCTGCCGATGGGTGACAGCGAATACGGATCCGCGCTCGGCATGAACGACCACCATGTGGCCGTCGGTGTCGTGACCGACAGCTCGTGGAGCTTCGTCCCTGCGATGTGGGCGGCCGACGGCACGCACACCGTGATCGGCGCGCCCGACTGGCGCGACTACTCGGGCGGCTATGCGACGGCGATCAACGACGCCGGCACGATCGTCGGATTCGGCGAGCTGACGGCGCAGGAGCCCGACGGCACCTGGCGCAGCTACAGCGACCCGTTCGCGCGCTCGGCCGACGGCACGTTCACGAAGCTGGCGCACCTCTCGAGCGACCCGTCCGCGTCGCAGACGCGAGCGCTCAACGACGCCGGAACCGTCGTGGGCAGCTCGCACACCGCCGAGCACGACCCGCATGCGGTGATGTGGGATGCCGCAACCGGCGAGGTGCGCGATCTCGGCACGCTCCCCGGCGAGTGGTCATCGACGGCCATGGACGTGAACGCGTCGGGAACCGTCGTGGGCACGAGCGGGCATGACGCGTTCGTGTGGACGGAATCGGGCGGCATGACGCGCCTCGCCGACTACGGCTACGACGCGACGGCCGAGAAGGTGTCGGACGATGGTTGGGTGCTCGGCACGGTCGAGCTCGCGCCGTACTTCGCCGTGTCGGCGATGTGGGACCCCCAGGGCCGCCTGTGGGATCTGTCCGGCATGGTGCCGGTCGAAGAGGGCGAGTGGTTCATGGCCACCTACAGCTTCGACATCAACAACGAGCACCAACTGATGCTCTACGGCGAGGGCGGTCCTGACGGGTCGCCGTCGAGCACGGTGCTGCTCGGCATCCCGGAGGGCATGCGCGACTAGCGCTCGCCCCGCGTCCCGTCGAACCGTCCGCCAGGTTCGGCGGGACGCGGCGCTTTCACGGCATCGTCCCAGCGTTCACCCGGCCGACTCGCCACCGAGCGCGCGCACACTGGACCCCATGTGGTGGAGTTTTATGAGCGCGGTGAAGCGCGGCGAGCACCGGGTCGCTCCGGCTACGTGGGTCGTCGGCGCCGCCGCCGTCGTCTACACCTTCGCGCCGATCGACCTCATCCCCGAGCTGCTGCTCGGGCCGTTCGGCCTCACCGACGACCTCGGAGTCTGGGGCATCCTCGCGGTGCTGTTCGTCCGCGAGCAGCGACGCTGGCAGGCGGGGCTGACCGTCAAGGCGTAGCGCTGCGGGCTGCGTTCACTCGCCTGGGTGGGCGTGGTCGGTCGTGTCAGGCACGGCGCGGGCGACGTCGGCGATCTCTTCCTCGGGTCGCGGCGCGATGTTCTCGTCGACTTCGATCTCGGGGACGCTCAACAACAAGGGCCAGCTGATGGCGGACGCGGTGCGCAAGGGGCTCCTCTGCTGTGGGCCCGCTGGCTAGCATGCGTCGCATGGTCATCAGATTCGAGAACGTGGGCATCGCCGTTCGCGACCTGGAGGCGACGATCGCCTTCTTCACCGACCTCGGTCTCACGGTCGTCGGGCGTGACACCGTGAGCGGGGAGTGGACCGACACCGCCGTCGGCCTCGACGGCAATCACGCCCGCATCGCGATGCTGCAGACACCCGACGGGCATGGCCAGATCGAGCTCTTCGAGTACATCCACCCCGACGCGATCGAGACCGAGCCGACGATGCCGAACGAGATCGGCATGCACCGCGTCGCGTTCTCGGTCGACGACATCGACGCGGCGCTCGAGATCGCGGCGCGGCACGGCTGCCACCCGCTGCGCGGCGTCGCGACGTATCAGGACGTCTACAAGCTGACGTACGTGCGGGGCCCGAGCGGGATCATCGTGATGTTCGCCGAGGAGCTGAAGAAGGCGTAGCCCGCGCGCGTCGGTCAGCGCGGGGTCAGGCCGGCGCGCCAGCGGCTGTGCTCGCGCGCGAAGAGGACGGCGAAGATCGTCCAGACGCCGGCGTCGTCGGCGAAGCCCAGCGGTCCGAGCAGGAGCTCGGGGATCAGGTCGATCGGCGCGAAGGTGTAGACGACGGCCGCGATCGCGGCGACCCACGTCGTCGGGGCGACGCGATGCTCACGCGTCCTGACCGCCTTGAGAAACCTCCACATGCATCCAGTGTGCGGCAGTCTCAGGTCCGTCGGCCCAGGTCAGACAACGAATCGGTCACGTTCACGCCACGGTGAGCAGCGCGACTTTGAGCCACAGCGTCAGCGCCCGCCGCTACTGGAAGTCCCCACCCGGGGCCATGTCGGTGAAGCGTGAGAAGTGGCCCTGGAACGCGACGGTGATCGTGTCGGTGGGGCCGTTGCGGTGCTTGGCGACGATCAGGTCGGCCTCGCCGGCGCGCGGGCTCTCCTTCTCGTAAGCGGCCTCGCGATGGAGGAGCACCACCATGTCGGCATCCTGCTCGATCGAGCCCGACTCACGCAGGTCGGAGAGCGCCGGCTTCTTGTCGGCGCGCTGCTCGGCGCCACGGTTCAGCTGCGACAGCGCCACGACGGGCACCCCGAGCTCCTTCGCCAGGAGCTTGAGGGCTCGGGAGAACTCCGACACCTCCTGCTGACGCGACTCGACGCGCTTGCCGCTCGTCATGAGCTGCAGGTAGTCGATGACCACCATCTTGAGACCGGCCTTCTGCTTCAGCCGCCGGCACTTCGCCCGGATTTCGACGAGCGTCATGTTGGGGCTGTCGTCGATGTAGAGCGGTGCGTCGTTGATGCGCCCGCGGGTCGCGGCGATCGTGGTCCAGTCGCGCGAGTCGAGCGTGCCCTTGCGCATCGCCTGCAGCGGGATCGAGCCCTCGGCGCTCATCAGGCGCATCGCGATCTCGCTGCGACCCATCTCGAGCGAGAAGAAGATCGTCGGCATGTCGTGCTTGATCGCCGCCGCGCGGGCGAAGTCGAGCGCGAGCGTCGACTTACCCATCGCGGGGCGGGCCGCGATGATGATCATCTGACCGGGGTGCAGGCCGTTGGTGAGCTGGTCGAGTCCGGAGAAGCCGGTGGGGATGCCGGTCATCTGACCGTCCCGGCCACGGGCGGCTTCGATCTCTTCGACGGCGGCGTCGACGGCGATCGTCAGCGGGACGTAGTCTTCGGCTGCCTCGGCGCCGGTGACCGAGTAGATCTCGGCCTGGGCGTTGTTGACGAGGTCGAGCGCCTCGCCCTGACCCGAGTACCCCATCTGCACGATGCGCGTGCCGGCGTCGACGAGTCGGCGCAGCAGCGCGCGCTCCGAGACGATCGACGCGTAGTACCCGGCGTTGGCCGCAGTCGGAACGATCGAGGTGAGGGTGTGCAGGTAGTCGGCGCCGCCGGCCCGCTGCAGCTCGCCCGTCTTGATGAGCTCGTCGGTGACGGCGACGACGTCGGTGGGCTCGCCGTGCGAGTAGAGGGTGAGGACCGCCTCGAAGATCAGCTCGTGCTTCGGGATGTAGAAGTCGGTGCCTCGGAGGGTCTCGATGACATCGGCGACGGCATCTTTCGACAGCAGCATGCCTCCGAGCGCGCTCTGCTCGGCGAGGAGGTCGTGCGGGGGAGTGCGCTCGAATTCGCGCGGGCCGCCCATGCGCTCTTCGGAGATGTCGGCGATCGACATAGGTGCAGGATCCTCCACGTCGTTCGATTCCGTCACGGCGGCTCGCCGGGAAGCTGGGCACGGCGCTGCGAGAGGGGGACCGGATGCCGCGACCGCTGCGCGATCGGAAGCCGGCACTGACCCGGATCCCGTCTTCACAGACGTGCTCTGCCTCCCCCCGGAGGGCCGATGACCAACGTAGGCAGGGGGTGCGACAGTCGCAACAGCGGCTGTGGATAACTGTGTGGAAAGACTGCGAGAAACGCCGGTAGACCTGTGAACAACGACTGTGGAGAAGTCGGATGGATCTCGCTCCACCGTCTCCATTTTCAATCGCTGACCGGGAGTTCGCTGTTCCACAGGCTGTGGAGGACGATGTGGTTGAAGTCCCGCTTGAAGGTTCGTCGTCGAACCTTCACCTGTGCACAATCCCGCCGCTGTGTCCAGCCCGATTCCGCACCGTCGACCCCGCGAGCGCAGGGGTGTAGACACGCATTCGGGAGAGCGCTACCCTTTTCAGTCCAGGCACCCTCAGCGCATTCCACTCGGAATGTGCGGCGTTACTCGTCGTGGGAGGTGAACGTGGAGATCGCAACCTCGCAGTCGTTGTCGAGGATCTGGCGACTGGCCCTTGTCGGGGCCGCGACCGCGTTCGCCTGGGTCGTCCTCTCCCTGCTGCTCGGGCTCGGTTCCGGGCACGCGCATGCGGAGGACGCCGACGACGGGGAAGGCCTGTTGGGTGCCGTGACGTCCGTCGTCGACGAGACCGCCTCCGCCGTGACCGGCACGGTGACCGGGGCCACGGCGGGCGTCACCGAAGTCGTGAACACCGTGGTCGAGGTCGCTCCCGCTCCGGTGCAGCAACCGGTCCGCCAGGTGGTCCAGTCCGTCGGGACCGTCGTCCAGAAGGTGACGCAGCCCGTCGTCGAGGTCGTCTCCGACGATGTCGTCGGTGCGGTCACCGACCCGGTCGTCGAGGTCGTGACGCAGGTTCCCGTCGTCGGTGACATCGTCACCGGAATCGGCGCCGACAAGGCAGTCGAAGACCTCGCCGACACCGTGGACGAGACGCTCGGCGGTCTCACGGGCGCCGTGGAAGACACGGGCGCCGCCATCGGCCAGCCGTCGACGGGCTCGCCCGTTCTGCCTCCCGTGAACCCCGCGCTGCCGCGCACGCCGGCCGTTCTCGACGAGCCGGCGGCCCAGCCGTCGGCCGACGGGATGACGGCGACGGCGGCCGCGTCGGGCGGGGCATCCGCTCTCCTGATCTTCGACGGTGCGTACGAGCCCGGCTCCGCACCCAGCGCCTCCGTCCTGCCGTCCACCGCGTCATCCGACGCGCGTGGACCCCTCACTCCGGCGGGAGGACTCTGCCCGCCGTCCGCTTCTTCCTCAGGACCCGGTGGTGCGGGTCCTGGCGCCTGGGCGCTCGTCGCCTTCGGTCCGCTCGCCGCTCTCCGTGCCTGGGGGCGTCGTGCCGGACCCGAGGACGAGCACGCGCCGCCGGCGCCCGCAGGATCCACCGACGTCTCCCCTGACTGACCCGGTCGCCGCCGCCTCTCGAGGCGGATGAGCATCAGCGCGCCCTCACGCGCTGCGACCAACTTCAGTCAACAAAGGGGAACATCATGCGCACTTACGTAAAGCGCGCCCTGCTGGGCACGCTACTGGCCGGCGGCATCACGCTGCTCGGCGCGACGGTCGCCAACGCGGCCGAGACGACAGGAGACGACGGGCTGCTTTCGGGCACCCAGGCCCTCCTCGACGTCAATCTCCCGGTGACGGTCAGCGGCACTTCGCTGTCCGTCCTCGGCGACTCCACGAGCGAGCAGGCGTCTACGCCGGCTCCGGCTCCCGCCCCTGCGGCCCCAGCCGCTCCGACCACGAGCGGCCAGAGCGGCACCGCATCGGGCACCCAGGCCGTCGTCTCGGTCAACGTCCCGGTCACGGTGTCGGGCAACTCGGTGTCTGCCGTGGGCGACACTTCGTCGACGGATGCCGCCACCACGGCGCCCGCTCCGACCAGCGCGCCGTCGGGCTCGGCCTCGACGTCGGGCGACGACGGCCTGCTGTCCGGCACACAGGGCCTCGTCTCGGTGAACGTCCCGATCACGGTGAGCGGGAACGCCATCTCGGTCGCGGGCGACAGCGAGAGCGAGGGCGCCACGACGGCGCCGGCCGCCGGCTCGAACGGCGGATCGAGCACCGAGGCGATGACAGACGGCGAGGACTCGATCCTCGGTGGCTCTCAGGTCGTCGCACCGGTGACGGCTCCGGTCACGGTGAGCGGAAACGCCATTTCGGTGCTGGGTGACAGCAGCAGCGAGGGCGCGGCCACGACGGCGGGCTCGGCAGGCGGCGCGGGCACGGCGTCCGGCGGATCGACCAGCGGCGAGGACGGCATCCTGGGCGGCACCCAGGTGCTCGCCCCCGTCACCGCACCGGTGAACGTCGGCGGAAACGCCATCTCGGTGATCGGCGACAGCTCCTCCTCGGGCGGCACGGCCGCCCCCGGCGGAACCGGAGCCAACGGCGCCTCCGGCGAGACCGACGGCACCGACGGCGTCCTCGGCGGCACCCAGGTGCTCGCACCCATCGCCGCACCCATCACCGCCGGCGGAAACGCCATCTCGGTGATCGGCGACAGCTCGAGCGAAGGCACCACCACCGGTACCACCGGCGGCACCGGCAACGGCGCAGCCGGCGAGACCGACGGCACCGACGGCGTCC
>NZ_JSYE01000047.1:0-5811 GCF_054824025.1 Microbacterium sp. HJ5 | reverse complement strand
GCGACACGCCCGGGATGTCGTGTCGATTCGACGAGGGGGTCGGGGTCACGTAATGTTCTTGTTGTTCGCCCCACAGGGAAGCGGAGAGGCCGAGAGCCTTACCCCCCTCAAGTGGTGGACCACCTCCCTTCGAAGATCAGCCTCTATGAGGCTGCTGGCCTCCGGGTCTAGAATGGAGTCTTCCTCCTTGTGGACCGCGGTCGCCGATCGCTGCTGGAGCCTGATGGCCTCGGCGCGTCGGTTTGACAGACGGAACGAGATGGATAAGATTGTGAAGTTGCCCTGCTGGGTTGGTCGTGAGGCTGGCTGGTGGGTGCGTCTGATCCTTGAGAACTCAACAGCGTGCACTTGTCAAATGCCAATTAACCTCGTGTCGGCCTTTTGGTCGGCTTGAGATTCCTTTGGATCGAAGACCACTTCTTCGGGAGTGGCAATGGATAGTCAGCAATGATTTATCTCTTTGGTCAGTTTCGAACTCGCTGCGGTCCGGTTTTTCCCCGGGTTGTATGCATTTCTTTTTTATGGAGAGTTTGATCCTGGCTCAGGATGAACGCTGGCGGCGTGCTTAACACATGCAAGTCGAACGGTGAAGCCAAGCTTGCTTGGTGGATCAGTGGCGAACGGGTGAGTAACACGTGAGCAACCTGCCCCGGACTCTGGGATAAGCGCTGGAAACGGCGTCTAATACTGGATACGAGCTTCAGTCGCATGGCTAGGAGCTGGAAAGATTTTTTGGTCTGGGATGGGCTCGCGGCCTATCAGCTTGTTGGTGAGGTAATGGCTCACCAAGGCGTCGACGGGTAGCCGGCCTGAGAGGGTGACCGGCCACACTGGGACTGAGACACGGCCCAGACTCCTACGGGAGGCAGCAGTGGGGAATATTGCACAATGGGCGGAAGCCTGATGCAGCAACGCCGCGTGAGGGATGACGGCCTTCGGGTTGTAAACCTCTTTTAGCAAGGAAGAAGCGAAAGTGACGGTACTTGCAGAAAAAGCGCCGGCTAACTACGTGCCAGCAGCCGCGGTAATACGTAGGGCGCAAGCGTTATCCGGAATTATTGGGCGTAAAGAGCTCGTAGGCGGTTTGTCGCGTCTGCTGTGAAATCCCGAGGCTCAACCTCGGGCCTGCAGTGGGTACGGGCAGACTAGAGTGCGGTAGGGGAGATTGGAATTCCTGGTGTAGCGGTGGAATGCGCAGATATCAGGAGGAACACCGATGGCGAAGGCAGATCTCTGGGCCGTAACTGACGCTGAGGAGCGAAAGGGTGGGGAGCAAACAGGCTTAGATACCCTGGTAGTCCACCCCGTAAACGTTGGGAACTAGTTGTGGGGTCCATTCCACGGATTCCGTGACGCAGCTAACGCATTAAGTTCCCCGCCTGGGGAGTACGGCCGCAAGGCTAAAACTCAAAGGAATTGACGGGGACCCGCACAAGCGGCGGAGCATGCGGATTAATTCGATGCAACGCGAAGAACCTTACCAAGGCTTGACATACACGAGAACGCCCTAGAAATAGGGAACTCTTTGGACACTCGTGAACAGGTGGTGCATGGTTGTCGTCAGCTCGTGTCGTGAGATGTTGGGTTAAGTCCCGCAACGAGCGCAACCCTCGTTCTATGTTGCCAGCACGTAATGGTGGGAACTCATGGGATACTGCCGGGGTCAACTCGGAGGAAGGTGGGGATGACGTCAAATCATCATGCCCCTTATGTCTTGGGCTTCACGCATGCTACAATGGCCGGTACAAAGGGCTGCAATACCGTGAGGTGGAGCGAATCCCAAAAAGCCGGTCCCAGTTCGGATTGAGGTCTGCAACTCGACCTCATGAAGTCGGAGTCGCTAGTAATCGCAGATCAGCAACGCTGCGGTGAATACGTTCCCGGGTCTTGTACACACCGCCCGTCAAGTCATGAAAGTCGGTAACACCTGAAGCCGGTGGCCCAACCCTTGTGGAGGGAGCCGTCGAAGGTGGGATCGGTAATTAGGACTAAGTCGTAACAAGGTAGCCGTACCGGAAGGTGCGGCTGGATCACCTCCTTTCTAAGGAGCATCTGGCACTTTCGGGTGTCCAGGCGCCGGATCAGGACGAATGTTCCTGCCGGTTAGCTCATGGGTGGAACATTTGACGAGGTGCCGATCGGGGGATCCCGGGCTCAGTACGCTGCTTGCAGCTGGAACGGTTCGGGGGATGTCGTCGGCACATGCACGCTGTTGGGTCCTGAGGGACCGGATGTGAATCCGCAACTCAGGGCCCTTTCTGGCGCCGGCAGCAGCTGGTGTGCGGGGAGGGTACCGCCCGTACTTTGAGAACTACACAGTGGACGCGAGCATCTTCGAGATGGCCCTTCGGGGTTGTCTCGTGAAGATGATCTTAAAGATCATTAGTCAATTTCGATTGACGATTCAACTCATGTGATTTCAAGTCTTTAAGAGCAAACGGTGGATGCCTTGGCATCTGGAGCCGAAGAAGGACGTAGCAATCTGCGATAAGCCTCGGGGAGTGGATAAGCACACTGTGATCCGAGGGTGTCCGAATGGGGAAACCCCGCTGGGCGGCGTGCCGACCCAGTGACTCCCGCCTGAATATATAGGGCGGGTAGAGGGAACGTGGGGAAGTGAAACATCTCAGTACCCACAGGAAGAGAAAGCAACCGCGATTCCGTTAGTAGTGGCGAGCGAAACCGGAACAGGCTAAACCTAGCGTGTGTGATAGCCGGCAGGTGTTGCACGTTGGGGGTTGTGGGACTTTTCGGGCTGTTCTGCCGAGCAGCCGGCGTGACAAGAAGGTATAGACGAACGGTTTTGAATGGCCGGTCAGAGAGGGTGCGAACCCCGTAGTCGAAATGCCTTGCCTTGGCGTGAAGAGTATCCCAAGTAGCACGGGGCCCGAGAAATCCCGTGTGAATCTGTCAGGACCACCTGATAAGCCTAAATACTCCCAGATGACCGATAGCGGACAAGTACCGTGAGGGAAAGGTGAAAAGTACCCCGGGAGGGGAGTGAAATAGTACCTGAAACCGTTTGCTTACAAACCGTTGGAGCCTCCTTAGTAGGGGTGACAGCGTGCCTTTTGAAGAATGAGCCTGCGAGTTAGCGATATGTGGCGAGGTTAACCCGAGTGGGGTAGCCGTAGCGAAAGCGAGTCTGAATAGGGCGATTCAGTCGCATGTCCTAGACCCGAAGCGAAGTGATCTATCCATGGCCAGGCTGAAGCGACGGTAAGACGTCGTGGAGGGCCGAACCCACTTAGGTTGAAAACTGAGGGGATGAGCTGTGGATAGGGGTGAAAGGCCAATCAAACTTCGTGATAGCTGGTTCTCTCCGAAATGCATTTAGGTGCAGCGTTGCGTGTTTCTTGCCGGAGGTAGAGCTACTGGATGGCCGATGGGCCCCACCAGGTTACTGACGTCAGCCAAACTCCGAATGCCGGTAAGTGAGAGCGCAGCAGTGAGACTGTGGGGGATAAGCTTCATAGTCGAGAGGGAAACAACCCAGACCACCAACTAAGGTCCCTAAGCGCGTGCTAAGTGGGAAAGGATGTGGAGTTGCTTAGACAACCAGGAGGTTGGCTTAGAAGCAGCCACCCTTGAAAGAGTGCGTAATAGCTCACTGGTCAAGTGATTCCGCGCCGACAATGTAACGGGGCTCAAGCACGCCACCGAAGTTGTGGCATTGACATTATTGGTAGGCCTTCGTGGTCCAGCCGTGTTGATGGGTAGGAGAGCGTCGTGTGGCGAGTGAAGCGGCGGGGTGACCCAGCCGTGGACGCCACACGAGTGAGAATGCAGGCATGAGTAGCGAAAGACGTGTGAGAAACACGTCCTCCGAAAGACCAAGGGTTCCAGGGTCAAGCTAATCTTCCCTGGGTAAGTCGGGACCTAAGGCGAGGCCGACAGGCGTAGTCGATGGACAACGGGTTGATATTCCCGTACCGGCGAAGAACCGCCCAAGCTAATCCAGTGGTGCTAAGTGCCCGAATTCCTTCGTACGATCCCTTCGGGGTGAGGCGGGGGAGCTAGCGCACGACCCCATGCTGGTGCGGTTAGCGTATTAACAGGTGTGACGCAGGAAGGTAGCCCAAGCCAGGCGATGGTTGTCCTGGTGCAAGTGCGTAGGCCGAGTCATAGGCAAATCCGTGACTCATACAGGCTGAGACACGATGCGGATGAAAAGTGGGTGATCCTATGCTGCCAAGAAAAGCATCGACGCGAGGTTCTAGCCGCCCGTACCCCAAACCGACTCAGGTGGTCAGGTAGAGAATACCAAGGAGATCGAGAGAATCGTGGTTAAGGAACTCGGCAAAATGCCCCCGTAACTTCGGGAGAAGGGGGGCCTTCGACGTATTAGGACTTGCTCCGAAAGCGTTTGGAGGCCGCAGAGACTAGTGGGTAGCGACTGTTTACTAAAAACACAGGTCCGTGCCAAGTCGCAAGACGATGTATACGGACTGACGCCTGCCCGGTGCTGGAAGGTTAAGAGGACCGGTTAGCCGCAAGGCGAAGCTGAGAATTTAAGCCCCAGTAAACGGCGGTGGTAACTATAACCATCCTAAGGTAGCGAAATTCCTTGTCGGGTAAGTTCCGACCTGCACGAATGGCGTAACGACTTCCCAACTGTCTCAACCGCGAACTCGGCGAAATTGCACTACGAGTAAAGATGCTCGTTACGCGCAGCAGGACGGAAAGACCCCGTGACCTTTACTACAGCTTGGTATTGGTGTTCGGTGTGGCTTGTGTAGGATAGGTGGGAGACTTTGAAGCGGTGACGCCAGTTACCGTGGAGTCGTTGTTGAAATACCACTCTGGTCACTCTGGATGTCTAACTTAGAACCGTAATCCGGTTCAGGGACAGTGCCTGGTGGGTAGTTTAACTGGGGCGGTTGCCTCCCAAAAAGTAACGGAGGCGCCCAAAGGTTCCCTCAACCTGGTTGGCAATCAGGTGGCGAGTGTAAGTGCACAAGGGAGCTTGACTGTGAGACTGACAGGTCGAGCAGGGACGAAAGTCGGGACTAGTGATCCGGCAGTGGCTTGTGGAAGCGCTGTCGCTCAACGGATAAAAGGTACCTCGGGGATAACAGGCTGATCTTGCCCAAGAGTCCATATCGACGGCATGGTTTGGCACCTCGATGTCGGCTCGTCGCATCCTGGGGCTGGAGTAGGTCCCAAGGGTTGGGCTGTTCGCCCATTAAAGCGGTACGCGAGCTGGGTTTAGAACGTCGTGAGACAGTTCGGTCCCTATCCGCTGCGCGCGTAGGAAGTTTGAGAGGATCTGACCCTAGTACGAGAGGACCGGGTTGGACGAACCTCTGGTGTGTCAGTTGTTCCGCCAGGAGCACCGCTGATTAGCTACGTTCGGGATGGATAACCGCTGAAAGCATCTAAGCGGGAAGCCGGCCTCAAGATGAGACTTCCATGCCTTCGGGCGAGAGGCTCCCAGCCAGACTACTGGGTTGATAGGCCAGATGTGGAAGCGTGGCAACACGTGCAGCTGACTGGTACTAATAAGCCGATGACTTGATAACACACCGTTTAAGGTGCTTGCGTCCACTGAGTGGTTCTCGATGTACGGTCGAGAACCGCACCAAACAAATCGTTTGTGTGCAGACTGAAACATCAATAGTGTTTCGGCGGCCATAGCGAGAGGGAAACGCCCGGTCACATTCCGAACCCGGAAGCTAAGCCTCTCAGCGCCGATGGTACTGCAGGGGGGACCCTGTGGGAGAGTAGGACACCGCCGGACTTCCATTACCGAAATGGCCACCCAACGCAGGGTGGCCATTTCGCGTTAACAACCCCACAGCGGAAGGATCG
>NZ_JSYE01000046.1:0-335 GCF_054824025.1 Microbacterium sp. HJ5 | reverse complement strand
CTCGTCGAGGCGGTGGATGCGGCATCCGATTCCGATGTCGACGCTCTCGTGCAGGTGTACCTCGACAGCTACGACGTGGCCGACGAGCTGCTCCCGGGCGGCGACCGCCACCAGTCGCTGCGCGACGGCGCCGCGATCGAGCTGGGTCTGCGCTCGTTCCTCGAGGAGGGCGGCTTCGGTGCCTTCACGACGAGCTTCGAAGACCTCGGCACGCTCAAGCAGCTGCCCGGTCTCGCGGTGCAGCGGCTGATGGCCGAGGGTTACGGCTTCGGCGCCGAGGGCGACTGGAAGACCGCGATCCTGGTGCGCGTCGCGAACGTGATGGGCGCCGGCCT
>NZ_JSYE01000045.1:0-12513 GCF_054824025.1 Microbacterium sp. HJ5 | reverse complement strand
ATGCCCCGGCCGCGCGGCCGGGGCATCCGTTCGTCTGTGCGCCTACGAGGCGACCGCCTCGGGGGCTGCCTGCGTCGTGAGCGAGATCACGCCGTAGTCCCAGCCCTTGCGGCGGTAGACCACGCTGGGGTGGTCGGTGCGGTTGTCGACGAACAGGAAGAAGTCGTGGCCGACCAGCTCCATGCGGTCGACGGCCTCCTCCACGGACATCCATTCCGGCTCGAACTCCTTCGTGCGGATGACGACGGGCGTGTAGCCCTCCTCCTCTTCGTTGCCGGTGATGATGGGGATCTCGCCGGTCGCGACGGCGCGGAGCACGTCGACGGATGCCGGCTGCACGTCGATCCCCTGGATGGCGCCGCTGCCCTTGTCGAGCTTGGCGCCCCGCGGGTGGTTGCGGGCGTCCACGCGCTTGTCCTTCGCGCGGCGGAGCTGTTCGCACAGCTTGTCAACCGCGAGATCGAGCGCAGTGAACTTGTCACCGTCAGTGGCCTCGGCCCGAACGATCGGACCCTTTCCGGTGAGCGTCAGTTCGACCGTGTCATCCTCCACGCGTCCGTTGTGATACGCGCGGTGCGTGACCTTGACGTCCACGCGTTGCGCACGTGGAGCGAGGTGTTCGATGCGGGCGGCCTTGTCTTCGACGACCGAGCGGAAGCGATCTGTGATCCCCACTCCCACGCCGACGATGCTGGTTTCCATCCCTGACCTCCTTGTTCCGGTCCTCCCGGCCAAGGGCGGACCTTCAGTCGCCTTGTCTCCCCCACGCTAGCCCTGCGCAGGTCGCCTGTCACCTGTGAGTTTCGATGGAGACACGGGGGCTCTCCCTGCCGTTCAGACGACGCGGGGTGGCAGCCACGGTGACCGCGCCGAGCACCTCGACCCCCGCCGCCCGCAGTGCTCGCACCGCCTCGGCGAGGCTCGCGCCGGTCGTGATGACGTCGTCGAGCACGACCGCGCGAGGGGGCACCCGGCCGCGGACCGCGAGGCTCTGCGCGACGTTGCGACGGCGCCCGTCACGGTCGAGCCCCCGCTGGTCGCCCGTCCGCCGCACGGGCGCGAGCGACGGCGTCACGGCGAGTCCGGCACGGCGCGCGATCAGCTCGGGGACGCGGAATCCTCGACGCCGGAAGGCCGCGCGCGAGGTCGGCATCGCGACGAGCAGCGCGTCGTGCGCGCCGTGGCGCTCGACCGCTGCCCGCAGTGCCGGCGCCAGGTGGCGTGCGAGCGGAGTGCGGCCCTCCTCCTTGATCGCACGGACCAGGCGCGCGGCCTCGCCTTCGAACGGCAGCCCGCTCCACACCGGGACGGCGCCGCCGGGCGCGTCGATCCAGCGCACCCGGGGGCGCGGAGCCACCGCGGCGGTGCACGCCTCGCACAGCTCGACGTCGTCCTCGCCGCATCCGGCGCACACGACGGGGAGCACGAGGGCCAGGGCGTCGCGCAGCGCGCGGCCGACGGGGGCGGGCATCCGGTCGACGATCACGGCTCGACTCTGACGGCGAGGGCGGATGCCGCCACCCGATCTGCGGTGGCCGGTGCGAAGCGCCCCGCGCGAGGGTCGCTGGGGAGGAACCGCTACTCGGGCGAGCCCTGCTGCGTGGCGAGCATCAGCACGCCGGTCGCCGTGGGCTGCCAGCTCGTGCCGCGCTTGACCGACAGCGTGCCGTCATCCGCGCGCAGTCGCGCGCTCGAGAGCGACGACGCCCCGGCGATGGTCGTCATGCCGGCGCCCGTGGCGCTCGTGGCCGAGGTCCCGCCGACCACCTGCTCGAGCACCGTCGACCCCTCCGCGTCGCCCGAGAGCACGCCGACCGACAGATCGTCGAGCCACGCGAGGCCGATGCCGGCGCTCGTCACGGCGGCGAGCTGCACGGGGTCGCCCAGCCGCACCGGCACCTCGTCGTCGGGACTCCGCACGATCCCGGCGACCCACAGCGCGTTGCGGCCCCCCGCCGAGACGATCGCGGCGAGGCGAGTGCCGTCGCGCGACACGGACATCGCGGCTATCGACGTCGCCCCCGACCACGCATCGGCGACGTCCACCGCGGTCGTGTCGGGCAGGAAAGCGCGCACGGCCGCCGGTTCGCCGCGCGGCACGCTCCACACGATGCCGAACGGGTCGATCGAGGGGTCGATGGTGCCGGGCCGCGTGTCGAGCACATCGTAGGTCTCGTCCTCGCGGAAGCGCACCACCTCGCCCGTGGCGAGGCGAGCCGTCGCGACGTCCCCATCGGGCCCCATCTGCACGGAGACGGGCGGGAACTGCGCGGTGAGCGACGACATCCAGTCGATCTCCTCGAGCGTGGATCCGGTGAGGAAGCCGAAGCCGTCCGCCGTCTGCACGAGGGGCGCGCCCGGGATGCGCGTCGAGCGCACGTCGACCGCCTCGGCGTCCAGCGGCACCGAGTCCACGGTGAGTTCGACGTTCGTGACGTTGGCCGTGCGGAGGCTCTCCCGCAGCTGCGTGTACATGCGGTCGAGGGTCTGCGGGTCGGCGGACAGCGCCGCCTCGTTCAGGTCGACCACGGTCGCGTTGCCCGTCCCGCGCACGGAGGCGACGACCTCGACGCTCTCGGGGAACGCCGATTCCACCGACTCGGCGAGCCACGCGCTCCGCGGCCCGTCGACGAGGGCGTCGGCCACCCGCGAGGGCGCGTTGATGGTCGGGAACCAGCGCGCGTCCGGCACGAGGTACTGCCACGACGGGTCGAAGTACATGACGCTGTAGCGATGGAACACCTGCGGGAACACGTCCTCGTCGAGCACGACGCCGTCGGGTGCCTGGCTGATGCGCCACTCGCCGTCGACCTGCGTGAGCTCGAACGGCAGGAGCTGCTCCCCGATCCCCGCGCGCTCGTAGGTGCCGTTGGCGTCGACATTCGCCACCTGGGTGATCGCGAGATCCACGACACCCTCTTCGGGCTCGCTCGTGCGGCGATCGGTGAGGATGTCGACCGTGACGCCGGCCCGCGGCTGCCACACGTCGGCGAAGTCGTCGGTGAGGAACTCGCGCGCGCGGTCCCAGTTGGCCGTCAGGCCGGGTCCGGACCCGGCCCGGATGAAGCCCTCGACGATCTGCTCGGGCGTCGCGCCCGGCTGGGGGCTGTCGGGCAGGAGGAACGAGATCTCCTCGGCGTCCGGTGCATCGTCGGTGCTGAGGCCGAACTTGATCTGCCCGCTCGTGGGCAGGCCCGCACACGCGGTGAGCACCAGCGCGAGCATCGCGACGATGAGGAGCGGGATGCCGCGGCGACGGGTCATGACGGGCCTCCTCGGGTCGCGGCATCCGTCGCCGGCAGAGCATCGGGCACCTTGATCGGCTGTGTGAGCCCGAGGTCGTCCACCGCGGTGATCGAGTCGTCGCCCGGATCGAGCGGAATGGGCGACGGACCGGTGAGCGGCCCGCGCCCGCGCGGCAGGGTGAGGACGAAGTGGGTGCCGCGCCCGAGTTCGGACCAGACGGCGAGCTCGCCGCCGTGGAGCCGTGCGTCGCCGAGAGCGATGGACAGGCCGAGCCCCGTGCCGCCGATGGTGCGGGTGCGCGAGGGGTCGGCACGCCAGAAGCGGTCGAAGACGCGCTCGACCTCCTCCGGCTTCATACCCAGGCCGTAGTCGCGCACGCCGAGGGCGACGGCCTGCTGGTCGCTGTCGACCGTGATGACGATCGGGCGGCCCTCACCGTGCTCGATGGCGTTGCCCAGGAGGTTGCGCACGACCCGGCGGACGCGTCGCGGGTCCATGTCGACCGGCGAGTACCCGCCCGGCGCCACGAGCCGCACGTCGGTGCCGTGCTGTTCGGCGAGCTGCTCCATCGAGGCGATGACGTCTTCCGCCAGGTGGGCGAGGCTCGTCGCCTCGAGCTCGAGCTGCACCGATCCGGCGTCGTAGCGGCTGATCTCGAGGAGGTCGGTGAGCAGGGTCTCGAACCGCTGGACCTGGTTGTTGAGCAGCTCCGCCGCACGAGCGGTCGCGGGATCGAAGTCGGCGCGCTGGTCGTTGATCATGTCGGCCGCCAGGCGGATGGTGGTCAGCGGCGTGCGCAGCTCGTGCGACACGTCCGACACGAACCGCTGCTGCACGAGCGAGAGGTCGGCGAGCTCCTTGATCTGCGACTCGATGCTGTCGGCCATCGCGTTGAACGAGCGGCCGAGCGTGGCCAGCTCGTCCTCGCCGCGCACCGGCAGGCGCACCCCGAGTTCACCCGCCGCGAGCTTCGCACTGGTGTCGGCCGCCTCGCCGATCGGGGTCGTGACCGAGCGGAGCACGAACCACGCGATGCCGCTGATGAGGAGCACGAGCCCGATGCCGACGAGCCACAGCGTGCCCTGCACGAACACGAGCGTCTGGGGCGCGTTCTCCAGGTCGTAGGCGAGGTAGAGCTCATAGGCCCCGACGCCCGGCACGGTGATCTGCTGCCCGACGACGATCCCCGGGACCGAGCCGCCGTCGTCGGTGGGCAGTGCGATCGACTGCCACACCTGCCGGTCGGAGTTGTCGCGCACGGCCTCGCGCAGCGGCTGGCTGATCGCGTTCTCGAACCGCAGGTCGCTCGTGAAGTCCTGCGGGGCGTTCGGCGAGGGGGGCCCGATCCGGAACGCCGCTTCGACGTCGCTCGCCGACTGCGACGCCAGCGTGCCGCGCACGAGCGTCATCACGTTCTGGAGCTGCACGGTGTCGCTCTGCGACGTCGAGCTGTCGAGCGTCCGCTGTGCGGCCGTGGAGGCGCGCAGTGCGTCCTGGAGGACCTGCTCCCTGCGAGACTCGAACAGGTCGTTCTGGATCACGAGCGCCATCCACACGCACGCCACGATCACCGCGAGCGCAGTGAGCCCGAAGGTCACGAGCAGCGTGCGGAAGCGCAGCGAGCGCCGCCACAGCGCGGCGATGTTGCCGGGCCACGCGCGCCAGTGACGCCATCCCGTCAGCGGCCTCCGGGTGGCCGTCACCCCCGTGATCGGGGCCGTCATCGGAGCCTCAGACGACGGCGCCGGCGCGGTAGCCCACGCCGCGCACCGTGGTCACGATCTTCGGGTTGTCGGGGTCGAGCTCGACCTTCGCGCGCAGGCGCTGCACGTGCACGTTCACCAGGCGCGTGTCGGCCTTGTAGTGGTAGCCCCACACCTGCTCGAGGAGCATCTCGCGAGAGAACACCTGCTGCGGCTTCGACGCGAGCGCGACGAGCAGCTCGAACTCGAGCGGGGTCAGTGCGATCGCCGTGTCCCCCCGGCGCACCTCGTGCGCAGCGACGTCGACCGTGAGGTCGCCGATGCGGAGGTGGTCGTTCGCGGGCTGGCTCGCCGGACGCAGACGCGTCTTGATGCGCGCGACGAGCTCCTTCGGGTTGAACGGCTTGACGATGTAGTCGTCGGCACCAGACTCGAGGCCCTTCACCACGTCGGCGGTGTCGGTGCGGGCCGTGAGCATGATGATCGGGATGCCGGACTCGGCGCGCACACGGGTGCAGATCTCTATGCCGTCCATGCCGGGCAGCATGAGGTCGAGGAGGATGAGGTCGGGACGCTCGGAGCGCCACGCGTCGACGGCCTTGGCGCCGTCGGCGCAGAACGCGGTGTCGAATCCCTCGGTGCGCAGCACGATGCCGATCATCTCGGCGAGGGCGGTGTCGTCGTCGACCACCAGGATGCGTGAAGTCATCGCGCGGATTCGTCCTTCTCTCGGCACGCGGGGCAGGGCGCGGACGGCGCCTTCCCCCTGCGCTCCCCACAGAGTAGTGGACGGCGCCTGAGCGGAGGCCGAAGACCGACCGTGACGACGCCGTGCGTCGCCCGCAGGGCACCCCGAGGGCGCCCGCGCGATATGACACGATAGGGATCAGCCAGCGAGGCGTCCCGCGCGAGCAGGAGCCCGACGACGAAGGGGACACCGTGACCGCCTATCCGGCCTGGACACCGGCATCCCGACCCGGCATCATCCCCCTGCATCCGCTGTCGTTCGGCACGATCCTGGGTCGTTCATTCGCCGCGCTCCGCCAGAACCCCCGCGTGCTGCTGGGGTTCGCGCTCATCGTGCAGACCCTCGGCTACCTGATCGTGCTCTCGGCCGTCATCGCCATCGCGTGGGCGTCGTTCTCGCGGCTCGACACGCTGCGGTTCGGCACCGAGGAGTTCGAGGCCGTGATGGCCGGGTCGATCGCGATCACGCTCATCGCCGGCTTGGTGCTCGGACTCGCCGCGGGAGCCCTCGGCGTCATCGTGCAGGGCATCGTCGTGACCGAGGTCGCCCACGCCGCCCTCGCCGAGAAGCTCCCGCTGGGCGCCCTGTGGCGTCAGGTGAAGCCGATCGTCTGGCGCCTCATCGGCTACGCCGTGCTGCTCACGCTCGCGCTCGTGACCGTGATCGCGGTCGTCGCCGCCGTCCTGATCGGCATCGGCATCACCGCAGGACCGTGGGTGTTCCTGTTCGCGATCCCGGTGATCGTGGCCGCCGTCCCGCTGACGTGGTGGCTGATGATCAAGCTGCTCCTGGTGCCCGCGGCGATCATCCTCGAACATGCCACGATCGGCCAGGCGATCGCCCGGTCGTGGCGTCTCACGCGCCGCCGCTTCTGGCCGGCGCTGGGCGTCATCTTCCTGATCTCGGTCGTCTTCGGAACGGTCGCCCAGGTCATCAGCATCCCGTTCAGCTTCCTCTCGACCGGGCTGACCACGGTGATCGCGCCCACGGGCGACCCCGAGCCGTCCGCGATCATCGCGCTGATCGTCGCGGGGCTGCTGACCCAAGCCGTCACGCTGCTGCTGCAGTCCGTCGCTGTCGTGGTGCAGGCGACCGCCACCGCGATCATCTACATCGACTGCCGCATGCGGCACGAAGGGCTCGATCTCGATCTGCTCGCCTATGTCGAGCGACGGGATGCCGGCGCCACGGTCCTCGCGGATCCCTACCGCGAGAACATCGGGCGGATCATCGCGCCGCGTCCGGCTGCTTATCCGGCGTACCCGCCGGCGGCGTTCTCTCCGGTCTACGGGGCGACGCCGCAGGCGCAGGCGCCCTACGGGCAGCCCGCGTATGCGCAGCCTCACTACGCGCAGGCGTCGTCCGGTCAGCCTCCCTATCCAGGCCAGCCCTCCGGACAGCCTCCATATGCGGGCCAGCCCTCCGGACAGCCTCCCTACGCCGCGCCGCAGCCAGACCCGATGCCGGCCGCCACGGATGAGCCCACCGCCACCCCGCCTCCCACGACCTGGACGGCGCCCGGAGCACCGGCCGACGGGGTCGACCGCGAGTCGCCGTGGGCCTGATCGCCGCCGGGACGGGGCTCGGCCCCGCCGTGCACCGGCTCGCCGCGCGCGCCATCGAGGCCGTGCCGCCGCTGACGCCGGACGGTGAGGAGGGTCGCCGCTGGGCGGAGCAGGAGCTCTCGGACCCGGTGTACGACATCGCCGAGCCGACTCCGCTCGACCGCCTCGCGCGGGCGATCGCGGAGTTCTTCGAGGGCCTCTTCTCGACCGAGCTCTCCGGCGGGTGGGGCTCTGCCGTCGCGATCGTGGCGGCGGTCGTCGTCATCCTCGTGATCGTCGTCGCGTTCGCGCTGTGGGGCGTGCCGCGGGCGACGCGGCGGGCACGGCGTGACGCTCCGGCGCTGTTCGGCGACGCCGAGCACCGTTCGGCCGCCGAACTGCGAGCGGTCGCGGCATCCCACGCCAAGAAGGAGGAGTGGGAGGCCGCGATCGTCCTCCGCTTCCGGGCGCTGGCGCGCGGCTGCTCCGAGCGGGGCGTGGTCGACACCGCGCCCGGCGCCACCGTCCACGCGTTCGCGCGGGCCGCCGCCCGCGCCTTCCCCGCCCTCGCCGACGACCTCGAGACCGCCGCGACCGCCTTCGACGACGTCCGGTACCTCCGCAGGCCGGGTACGGAGGAGCTCTATCGGAGGGTCGCCGACACCGACGCCGCAGTGGTCGCCGCGCGGCCCGTGGTGCGAGAGGACGTCCTGGCATGAGCGCGGGGACGGCGCCGCTCGCCGAGCGCGGCCGGATCGGAGCCGCTCCTCCCGACGCGGCATCGCGCGAGCACGAGCCGCTCGAGGCGGAACCGCGCGAGCCCGGCCGTCGGCGCCGCGTCGCCACGTGGATCGTCATCGGGATCGCCCTCCTCGTCGTCGGCGGAGTCGGCGCCCTGATCGCCGCCGCGGGCGAGTGGAACCCGCGTGACGCGCTGGACCCCGAGTCCGCAGGGCCGACGGGCACGCGCGCTCTCGTGGAGATCCTGCGAGACCACGGCGTGGAGGTCGCTGTCGTGCGGGACCGCACGGCCGCCGCCGAGGCCCTCGCCGAGGGAGAGGCGACGCTCGTCCTGTCCGACGCACCGGCGCTGTCGGACGAGGCGCTGCGCGCGGTCACCGACGCGGCCGCCGACGTCGTGCTGATCGACCCGCGGTCGCGCACCGTCGACCTGCTCCTCCCCGGCGCCGGAAGTGCGGGCTTCGCTCCGGCGGGCGCCGTGGCACCGGGGTGCGAATTCCCGGCTGCGGTCCGCGCCGGCGACATCGAGCCCGGTGCCCTGTTCGAGCCCGGGGACTCCGGTACGGCGACCTGCTATCCCACGGCCGACGGCTACGGGCTCCTGGTCGGTCCGCACGGCGAGGGCCACGCGGCGATCGTCGACGGCACGACGCTGTTCACGAACGAGCGCCTCGCCGCCGACGGGAACGCCGCCCTCGCGATCAACCTCATGGGGCGGCATCCGCTCGTCGTGTGGTACCAGCCGGGAGCCGGCGACACCGACCTGACCGACACCGACCCGACGCTCGGAGAGCTCACGCCGCCGTGGGTGAGCGCCGTCATCGTGCTGCTGCTCGTCGCAGGCGTCGCCGCCGGCATCTGGCGCGGCCGGCGCTTCGGCCCGCTCGTCGCCGAGCGTCTGCCCGTGACGGTCCGCGCGTCCGAGACGACCGAGGGCCGCGCCCGGCTGTACGGCCAGTCGCGCGACGCCCTGCACGCCGCCGACCAGTTGCGTCTCGGCGCGCTCGAGCGCCTCGCGCGCGTGCTCGGGCTCGGCCCCGGATCCTCGGCCCCCGAGATCGCCGACGCCGCGGCCGCGCGCGCGGGCATCGACCGCGCGGCCGCGCGGCGCATCCTGATCGACGACGTCCCCTCCGGCGACGCCGAGCTCGTCTCCCTCCGTCAGCAGCTGCGCCGGCTCGAAGACGCCGTCCATGCCGCCGTCCGCCCCGAAAGGAAAACGCGATGACCGACACTCCCCCGACCGGACCCGCCACCCACGACGACGCCGCGCTGCGCGAAGCCATGAACCGGGTGCGCCTCGAGGTCGGCAAGGCCGTGGTCGGTCAGGACGGCACCGTGACCGGGCTGCTGATCGCGGTGCTCGCCCGAGGGCACGTGCTGCTCGAGGGCGTTCCGGGTGTGGCGAAGACCCTGCTCGTGCGCACGTTCAGCACCGCGCTCGGCCTGGACACCAAGCGCATCCAGTTCACCCCCGACCTCATGCCCGGCGACGTGTCGGGCTCGCTGATCTACGACGCGCGCGCGGGAGAGTTCGAGTTCCGCGAGGGCCCGGTGTTCACCAACATCGTGCTGGCCGACGAGATCAACCGGACGCCCCCGAAGACACAGGCGGCGCTGCTCGAGGCCATGGAGGAGCGCCAGGTGTCGACCGACGGGGTGACCCGCGCGCTCCCCGACCCCTTCCTCGTCGCCGCCACGCAGAACCCCATCGAGCACGAGGGCACCTACACGCTGCCCGAGGCGCAGCTCGACCGGTTCCTGCTCAAGCTCATCGTCGACCTTCCGCCGCGTGACGCCGAGGTCGCCGTGCTGCGACGCCACGCCGGCGGATTCGATCCGCGCGACCTCGCCGCCGCCGGCGTGGGCCGCGCGGCGAGCGCCGACGAGATCCGCGCGGCGCAGCGGGCCGCGGCATCCGTCACCGTCTCGGACGACGTGCTCGGCTACGTCGTCGACCTTGCGCAGGCCACGCGCCGCAGCCCGTCGGTGCAGCTCGGCGTCAGCCCGCGCGCCTCGACGGCGCTGCTGGCGACCGCCAAGGCGTGGGCGTGGCTGGGCGGCTACCCCGCCATCACCCCCGACCACGTGCAGACCATGCTGCTGCCCACGTGGCGTCACCGCATCCGGCTGCGCCCCGACGCCGAGCTCGAGGGAGTGTCGGTCGACGCCGTCCTCGGCTCGGTCGTCCAGCAGACGCGCGTCCCGATCTGACGCCGAGAACCCCGATGTACCTCACCGGCCGCCTCCCTCTTCTCGTCGCCCTCGGCGCCGTGCCCGTCGTGCTGCTCTCGACGGCCGGCGTCGACGCGTGGCTCGCGGCGGCGGGGTGGGTCGTCCTGTGCGCGGTCCTCGCGCTGACCGACGCGGCCGTCGCGCCCGATCCCCGCGCCCTGCGCATCGAGCGACGGGTGCCCCGCCGGGTGCTCCTCGGCGAGCCGGCCGTGGCTGAGATCGGTCTGCGCAACGACGGGGCGCGGACCATTCGCGGCCGGCTGCGCGATGCATGGCAGCCCACCGCCGGCGCGCCGGCCGACCGGATCCCCCTCTCGATCCCGCCGGGCGAGCGGCGCATGTTCGCGATTGCGCTGCTCCCCCGTCGCCGAGGGGAGCTCTCGACCCGGTTCGCGGTCGTGCGGTCCGACGGGCCTCTGCGGCTGGCCGGGCGCCAGGCGAAGCTCGAGTCGGTGGGCGCGATCCGGGTTCTCCCGCCCTTCACCGCACGTCGCCACCTGCCTTCCCGCCTCGCGCGGCTGCGCGAACTCGACGGCAACACCAGCGTGCAGGTGCGGGGGCAG
Organism: Microbacterium sp. HJ5; assembly: GCF_054824025.1. Lineage (NCBI taxonomy): Bacteria > Bacillati > Actinomycetota > Actinomycetes > Micrococcales > Microbacteriaceae > Microbacterium > Microbacterium sp. HJ5. The sequence continues at coordinate 1,733 of NZ_JSYE01000045.1, read as the reverse complement.
GGCACCGAGTTCGACAGCCTGCGCGAGTACGTGCGCGGCGACGACGTGCGCTCGATCGACTGGCGCGCGACGGCTCGGTCCACGACCACGATGCTGCGCACGTGGCGGCCGGAGCGCGACCGGCACGTCGTCATCGTGGTCGACACCGGCCGCACCTCGGCCGCACGCGTGGCCGACGGCGTGCGGATGGATGCCTCGATGGAGGCGGCGCTGCTCCTCGCAGCCCTCGCGAACCGCGCCGGCGACCACACCCACCTGCTCATGTTCGACCGGGTGACGCGTGCGCGCGTGACGCGGGTCGACGGTCCGGCGCTCCTCCCGGCGCTCGTCGACGCGATGGCTCCTGTCGAGCCCCAGCTCATCGACACCGACTGGGACGCCGCGTTCGCACAGGTCCGCGCACTCACGTCCCGCCCCTCGCTCGTGGTGCTGCTGACCGCACAGGACGCCGTCGACGCCGCACGCGGGTTCCTCGGCTCGCTGCCCGCGCTCACCCGGCGGGCGCACGTGCTGGTCGGGACGGTGACCGAGGAGGCCCCGCCTCGCGAGGAGCGGCCGGACGCGGCATCCGTCTACCGCGAAGCAGCCGGCGAGAAGACCGCGCGGGATGCTGCCACCGTCGCGGCCGCGATCGGCAGGGCCGGTGCCGAGGCCATCGCCGACACTCCCGAGTCGCTGCCGCCGCGCATCGCCGACCGCTACCTGGCGCTCAAGGCGGCCGGCCGCCTCTGACGACGAACCGATGCACGGCCGCCCACGCCTCCGTGAACGCGCGGAGAAATCTCGCGTGGTCGGGAGTAACCGGATGACACTCCGCGTCTCTTCCCTGGGAATCGGCTGGACGTGGCGCTAGCCTCGCGACCAGGAAAGGGGTCCGTCATGTCCGATACCACCATCCCGCCCACGACAGTCAACAGACTCGTCGCCGAGGCCCTGGGAACTTTTCTGCTCGTGTTCGGCGGCGTCGGGGCGGCCCTCTTCGCCGCCAACTTCCCCGCCGACTCCGACACCAACCCGCTCGGCATCGCCTTCGTCGGCGTCTCGCTCGCCTTCGGCCTGACCGTCGTGGCCGGGGCCTACGCGTGGGGCCCGATCTCGGGCGGCCACTTCAACCCGGCGATCACCCTCGGTCTCGCCGCGGCGGGCCGCTTCGAGTGGAAGAACTCGATCGGCTACATCATCGCGCAGCTGATCGGCGGCGCGATCGGCACGACCCTCATCGTGCTCATCGGCATCTTCGGGCCCGATAACTGGCTCGCCGATGCGCAGGACGGCGGATTCGCCTCCAACGGCTTCGGCGAGCTGTCGCCGGGCGGGTTCGGGCTCGGCGCCGCGATCATCGCCGAGGTGCTGCTCACCGCCATCTTCGTGCTGATCATCCTCGGCGTCACGCACTCGACGCGCGGCACCGCGGCCCTCGCGCCCCTCGCGATCGGCCTCACGCTCACGCTCATCCACCTCGTGTCGATCCCGATCGACAACACCTCGGTGAACCCGGCGCGCTCGATCGCGGCGGCGATCTACGGCGGCCCCGGGCCGCTCTCGCAGCTGTGGGTCTTCATCGTGTTCCCGATCGTCGGCGGACTGCTCGCCGGCTTCCTGCACCGCGCGCTCTTCGAGCCCAAGGGGACGCTGCCCCCCGTCCAGGCCGAAGGACGCGTCAAGTAGCCCTCGCCGAACGACGGAGCGGCCCGCCCCCGGAAGGGGGCGGGCCGCTCTGTTATCGCGAGGGT
>NZ_JSYE01000044.1:0-2914 GCF_054824025.1 Microbacterium sp. HJ5 | reverse complement strand
CCGTTTGTCCACTGTGTAACGAATTCGTAATACTGACTACGGGCGTGAGCGCGGTGCCGGCAACGGCTCGCGCGCGGACACGATCGTCAGACGAGCTTGCTCAGGGCTGCGGTGAGAGCTGTCCCGATCGTCCGGGGGTCGATCATGGGCGCGCCGCCCTCGTCGACCTGCCGGGCCCACGACTGGCCGATGTACCGCATCACCCCGGCGAGGATGTGCGTGATGATCTCCGCCTGCTCGTGCAGCTCGGTCGGGGATTCGTCGGGGTACTGCGTGCGCAGACGCAGCGCGATGATCTCCCGGAGCTCGGTCTCGATGGCTTCCAGCCGCTCCATTTGCCTGGCCATCAGCACCGGATTCGCCGCCACCGCCCGTATCCTGCGCGCGAGAAGCGTCGGGTCCTCGGCCATCGCGCCGGCGTCGATGCGGATCATCCCCGCCGCCTCCTGCAGCAGAGGCCCGGTCGAGACGATAAAGGCGCGCGCGGCGCTCTGGTCGATTTGCGGAGCACTCACGCCGATCAACGCGGTGTCCTTGGTCTTGAAGTGGTTGAAGAAGGTGCGCGGACTGACACCCGCGCGAGCGCAGATCATATCCACCGTCACCGCCTCGTACCCGTGCTCGAGGACGAGGTCGACGGCGGCCGCCTCGATCGCGGCGGCCTTGGCGATCGCGTCTCGACGACGTGGAGTGGCGGGGGTGGGCATGATCTGCGCTCCTGGGTCACTCGTACCGTAGCGACTCGATGGGGTCCTGTCGTGCGGCGCGGCGCGCAGGAAGCACTCCGGACAGGAAGGCGATGACCGTGATCACCACGATCACCGTGATCACGCCGGCGGGCTCGAACAGCAGGATCTGCAGCCCGGGCAGGTCTGCCAGGACCGTCTGGGAGAGACCGCCCGCGATCGCCGTTCCGACCGCGATCGCGGCGAGGGCGCCGAGCGCCGAGCCCAGCAGTCCGATGACCACCGCCTCGAGGCTGAAGAGAGCGAACACCCTGCCGTTCGACATGCCCATGGCCTTCATCAGACCGATCTCGCGCGTGCGCTCCTGCACGCTCATCAGGAGGGTGTTGACGATGCCGAACGACGCCGCGATCAGGGCGACGATCGCGAAGGCGCTCAGCACCCCGATGATCCCGTTGATGACGGTCTGCACGACGCCGAGCTGGTCTTCGACCGTCTGTCCGGCGAGGTCGGCGACGGCGAGGTCGTCCTTCACCGCCGCGATGTCGCCGTCGGTCACCGAGCCCCCGCTGCCCGAGCCGTCGAGGTAGGCGACGGCGAGAGGCCACCCGCGAGGCTGGCCGGGCACTGCCTGCGCATCGGCGATCTCGGTGGTCAGCGTCGCATTGGTGCCGGCACCGGCCGCGAAGAGACTCGTGCGTGCGATGCCGACGACGGTCGCCTCCACCTCGCGGGAGGCGCGCTCGGCATCGGTGTAGCCCAGCACCACCGTCTCTCCGATCGCGTCGGCGGCGTCGTCGAAGCCCAGCGCCGCGACGTACTCCTCGGGCAGCAGGATCTGGTATTCCGACGAATCCTGGTCGAGCTGCTCGCCGGCCACCAGGTCGCTGTGCCCGATCGACGACGTCGGGTTGATGTCGAGCTCGTATCGGCTGTCGGCATCGTCGGATGCTGCGACCCAGTCCACCTGGATCTGGCTGACAGCCTCCACCTGGCGGACTCCGTCGATCGCTTCGATCGCATCGAGATCGTCCTGATTGAGCAGAGTACTGCCGGTGAGGGGATTGCCCGCCGTTCCCTGCTGACGGCCCTCCGGGTCGTACTCGGCTGGACCGTCGGTGGTGTCGACCGACGCGGCGGGCGTCACGAGCAGCACGTCTCCGCTGCTGAGGGTGGCGACCTGCCGCTGCACGTAGTCGCTGACGCCGGCCCCGAGGGCCGTGGTGAGGGTCAGGGTGAAGGCGCCGACGAACAGGCTCAAGACCGTGAGGGTCGTGCGCAGTCTGCTGCGGAAGGCGTTGCGCGTGGCGGTGCGAACGAGATCGGAGGTCTTCATCGCGCCACCTCCCCGGACGCGACCGACAGGGGCGAGGCATCCGCCACCACCCCGTCGACGATCGTCACGGAGCGCCCGCAACGCGCGGCGAGCTCACGGTCGTGGGTGACGACGACGAGCGTGATCCCCCGGTCGCGCTGAAGACCGAACAGGATGTCCTCGACCTGCGACCCGGTGGAGGAGTCCAGGTTGCCGGTGGGCTCGTCGGCGAAGATGACCGCCGGCTCGCCCACGAGCGCGCGCGCGATCACGACGCGCTGCTTCTGTCCGCCCGAGAGATCGACGGCACGGTTCGACGCCTTGTCCGCGATGCCGAGGGCGTCGAGAGCGGCCATGGTGCGCCGGCGCCGCTCCCGTGCCGGGACTCCTGCGATCATCAGCGGGAGGCTGACGTTGTCGAAGACGGTCTGACCGGCGGTGAGGAAGAACTGCTGGAACACGAAGCCGAACGTGGCGTTGCGCAGCCGGTTGAGGTCGCGGGTGCGCAGGTCTGCGGCATCCGATCCCTCGACCAGCACGCTGCCCGACGTGGGGCGGTCCAGCAGCGCGAGCAGATGCATCAGCGTCGATTTGCCCGAGCCGGACTTGCCGACGATGGCCACCGACTCGCCTTTGCGGATGTCGAGGTCGACGCCGCGCAACGCCTGGAACGCGGCGGCACCCCGCCCGTAGGCGCGGGTCACCCCGACGGCTTGGAGGATCGGCTGCCCTGGGTCGGGCACGGGCGGTGCGATGGTCATGGCGAGGTTCCCTTTCATATAATTTGCACTAACTGTAAGTTATAATTGCATTAAGTGCAAGTTAACTGCGCGGAACCCTATGCCGGACGCGCCACCACCACGAGATTGTCGGCGTATCGGCTGTGCCCGGATCGAACTCCCCCTCCGCACGT
>NZ_JSYE01000043.1:8165-33800 GCF_054824025.1 Microbacterium sp. HJ5 | reverse complement strand
GCTTCGGGGCGGCGATGAGGATGAGCGTGACGGCGACGATGGTCGCCGGGTTGAGTGAGTCCAGGAGCGCCAGCCCCGCAATCCCTGCCAGGAGCGGGACCATCACCGGGCAGCGCCAGGGATGAGGAACGCCACCAGCCCGTCGATGTCGGCGGATGAGGCATCCACCCCGGCGACGGCGTTCGTGACGAGCCCGTCGCCGACCAGCCTGATCACCCGCGCGCGGATCGGATCGCCGACCTCGGCGGCGATCATGCCCTCCCACCGTGCGATCGCCTCGCGTGCCTCGTCGAGCAATTCCCCGAACCGGCTGTCGTCGGGGTGGAACGCCGCGGCCAGCGCCTGGAGCAGCTCTCTTTCCTCGCGGTCGGGAAGGGAGAGCCGGAGCCATTCGGTCGCAGCGATTCCCGCGGCCGCTGCTGTCGTCATCGCGGCGTCGACGCTCGCCATCGCTGCGCGGGCCAGCCCTGCCACCAGCGCCGCGCGCGTCGGGAAGTGGTGGATGAGCCCGCCCTTGGACACGCCCGCGGCATCGACCACCGCATTGAGCGACGGCACCGCGCCCTGCTCCAAGGTCAGACGACGGGCCACCTCGAGGATCTCCTCACGCATGCCGCCAGCGTAGCATGGAGACCGACCAGTCGGTCGGCGAGACGTGGGCGAGCGCAGCCAATCTGCCGCAACCGGAAACCCCCAAGTGACACGGAACCTTCGGGCTGCAAAGCGAAGACGATCGACGAAATGTCGCGGAGCCGGAGTCCAGATCCCGCCGCCTCCAAGCGGGAACAGGAGCGGGAACAAACGCAGTGAATCGAGTGTGACTCGATGCAGCGTTTGAGAACTCGAACCGTTGATTTCCTGCGATTCTGTGACCTCATGTGATCCCTGTGACCTCGTCCGGTGTGGGTTCAAATCCCACCGTCACCGCCATAAATCCTTGATCAGCGCTACTTCGAGTGGCGCTGATCGGCGTTTCGGGAGCATTTTTGTTCCGTCGGTTACGTCGCCTGCCCCGAGATCCGCGGGATTCCGCGGGAAACGGCGTACCTACCGTGGGTAAGAGCACCACGGTAAGTGCGAGCGTCAGGAGTTGGGTCTCCGCTTCGCATGCGACATGTCCGGAAGGCCCAGAACGAGCGCTGAGACCAAGGAGCTGGTCTAGGAGAGTCTCGAACTGACGGGCCGCGTCGTCCTGGTCGTCGGAGGCCAAAGGCTCATCGGAATGCGCGGGATGTCGATGTCGGCAGGAGCGAGCGGATCATCGGTGTTCGGTCCGTTGCTGCGCGCCATCGATCTCGGACGGGGCGCTTCTCAGCGGTGCCCGATTTTGCCCTCCCGCTGCTGGAACAGGATTCTGATCGTGGCCATCTGGCGTGCCCTCTCGGCCTCAGATCGCGGAGCGGGCTGGCTCGCAAGCCACCCCCGAGGGGCGCGGCGGTAGACCCGGAGCATGTCCGCCTCGATCGTCGCAGTCATCCCGCCGTCTCCAGAGGCCATCCCGTATACGCCTCGGCGAGGTAGGTGCTTCCGGCTTCCGACTCGACCACGGACCGCAGCTCGCCGAGCTGCCGGCGGCGGTCGAAGTCGGAGGCGTCCGGGGCAACGTGCAGCATGCTCGTCATCCACCAGGAGAAGTGCTGGGCCTTCCAGATGCGCTTCAGCGCGTGCTCGGGGAACGCGGCGATGAGCCGGTCGTCGTTCTCGAGTAGCAGCGCCCGCAGCGCCCTCTCCAAGATCAGCACGTCGGCCACGGCGAGGTTCATGCCCTTCGCACCCGTCGGAGGCACGGTGTGCGCAGCATCCCCGATCAGCGCAACGCGCCCACGAAGGAGCTCGTGGGCCACGAAGCTGCGGAAGCGCAGCACGTCGCGCTGGAAGATCGGACCTTCCTTCAGCGTCGTGCCGGGCACACGCTTCTGCAGGGCGTCCCAGAGCTCAGCCTCCGAATAGGCCTGGGTGTCGGCATCCCGATCGCATTGGAAGTACATCCGCTGGACGGTCGCGCTCCGCTGACTCACGAGGGCGAAGCCGTCCGGCGAGTTGCTGTAGATCAACTCCTCCGCCGATGGCGGTGCCTCGCAGAGAATGCCGAACCACGCGAACGGATACTCCCGGAAGTACCCGCCGCTCGACGATCCGGTCACGGCGGCACGGGCGACGCTGCGCGACCCGTCTGCGCCGACGACGAAGTCGGCCTCGATGACCAGCGGTGCACCGTCGGCGTCCGTCGCGATGACGCGAGGACGATCGGATGCCGCATCTTCGACCCGCTCAGCGGTCACGCCGAAGCGCAGGTCCTGCCCCTCAGTCAGGCGCGCCGCGATCAGGTCCTTCAGCACTTCGTGCTGGGGGTAGAGCCACACCGACCGGCCGACGAGCGACGGGAAGTCGATGCGGTGACCCTCGCCGGCGAACCGCAGTTCGATCCCGTCATGGCGGCTCCCGACCCTGCGCACACGCGACGATGCCCCGCGTGATTCGAGGATCTCCACGGTGCCCTGCTCGAGGATGCCGGCGCGGATCGTGCTCTCGATCTCGTCACGGCTGCGCTGATCGATCACGATGGACTCGATGCCGGCCTTCGCGAGCAGGTGCGAGAGCAGCAGCCCGGCGGGGCCGGCGCCGATGATCGCGACGCGGGTGCGGATCGTCGTGGTCATGTCGTCTCCTTCGACGGGGGTCCGCACCAGTGTGCGGTGGCGCCGCAGCTTCGAAGGTGTGCTCTCCCAATGAACGGGAATCCGCGACTCAGCGGCGGTAGCCCAGTGCGCGCTCGATGTCGCGCGCCGCGCGGTGGAGCTCGACCAGCGCGAACTCCACCTCGGCGTCGCGGGGCAGCACGACTGACAGTGCGGCGATGACCGCGCCGGTCTCATCGCGCACGGGCACCGCGACGCCCGTCGACACCTCCTCTATGTAGCCGGGCGCGATCGCGTGGCCGAGGGTGCGGATCTCCGACAGCTTGCGGCGCAGCTGCGCCGGTTCGACCAGCGTCGAAGGAGTGAGCCTCAGCAGCGGGCCGGACATGATCCGGTCCTGCAGGTCGCGGTCGCCGAAGGCGAGGAGCACGAGTCCGGACGATGAAGCATGCAAAGGCAGTCGACCGGCCACGCGGGTGACGTTCGAACCGGATGCCGGGGCGCTGAGCCGTTCGAGGAACAGCGCCTCGTCGTGCTCCAGGATCGCGAGCTGGGTGTGCTCGCGCACGCGCACCTGCACGCGCTCCATGAACGGGAGCGCCGCCTGACGAAGCCGCAGCGCGTGCGACGAGCGCGTGGCGAGCTCCCAGAGTCGCATCCCGACCCGCACCCGCCGGTCGTCGTCGCGCTCGAGCAGGCCGGCCTCGACCAGCTCGCCGACGATCCGGTGGGCCGTGGAGCTCGGCAGGCCGCTGCGGCGCCCGATCTCGGCGGCGGTCTGCGCGGTGCGCGTCGGCGTGAACGTCTCGAGCACGCGAACCAGCCGGTCGGTGACGGACTCTCCCGAGGGTGAGTTGGCCATGTTCCCAGCATGCCAGGCCGCGGACTTGATTCCCATTGAGTGGGATGCCTGCACCGCCGCTGATCGGACGGCGGGACCATGGTGCGAAGCATCCGATCGCGTCGAAGGAGACCCGTGGCACCCCGCACCGCAGCCGCGCCCGAGAGCCTGCTCGCGTCGCCCGATCAGGCGTCTCAGACGCGGATCACCCAGGAGATCGCCGACCTCCACGCCGGCTACGCCGTCCGTGAAGCCGCCGGCGAGGCGCTGCCCGCGACCATGCACGACTTCCCGCCCTATCGGTCGAGCGTCCTGCGGCACCCGACCAAGAACCCGAAGCTCGTCGATCCCGAGACGATCGAGCTGCTCTCGCCCGCGTTCGGTCAGCGTGACGTCGCAGCGATCGAGTCCGATCTCACACTGCAGCACGCCGGTGAGCCGCTGGGCGAACGGCTCACCGTTCGCGGCCGGCTGCTCGACTCGTGGGGCAGGCCGCTCGCCAACCAGCTGATCGAGATCTGGCAAGCCAATTCCGCAGGCCGCTACATCCATCAGCGCGACCAGCACCCCGCCCCGCTCGACCCGAACTTCACCGGGGCAGGGCGTGCCGTCACGAACGACGACGGCGAGTACCTCTTCACCACCATCAAGCCCGGGCCGTACCCGTGGAAGAACCACGTGAATGCGTGGCGGCCGGCGCACATCCACTTCTCGATCTTCGGGTCGTCGTTCACGCAGCGGCTCGTGACGCAGATGTACTTCCCCGGCGATCCGCTGTTCGCTCTCGACCCGATCTACAACACGATCTGGCGCCAGCAGGACCGCGACAGCCTCGTCGGCGTCTACGACCACGACCTGACCTCGCCCGAATGGTCGACCGGGTACCGGTTCGACATCGTCGTCGACGGTCCGGACTCGACGTGGTTCGAGCCGGAGGGGGAGTGACCGCATGACCGTCCCCGCCAAGACGCACCGCCCGACTCCCGGGCAGACCGTCGGTCCGTTCTTCGCGTACGGCGTCGAGTTCCCGAAGATGCACGAGGTCGCGTTCCCGCACTCGCCGGGAGCGATCGTGCTCGGCGGCACGGTGTATGACGGCGCCGGCGCGCCGATCCCCGACGCGTTCGTCGAGATCTGGAGCGCCGACACCGATGGAACCATCTCGCGGGAGCGCGGGACGTTCCGCCGCGACGACCACACCTTCACGGGCTTCGGTCGCGCCTTCACGAACGACGACGGGCATTTCGAGTTCTGGACCCGCAACCCCGGAGGCGTCGACGGGAGGGCGCCGTTCTTCGCGGCGATCGTCTATGCCCGTGGCCTCCCCGACAAGCTCCACACCCGCATCTACCTGCCCGACGACGATGAGGTGCTCGATCGCGATCCGTTACTGGCGTCACTCGCGGCCGACGAACGTGCGACGCTGATCGCCGCTCGCACCGCCCACGGGCACCTGCGCCACGACATCCGCCTGCAGGGCGAGAACGAGACGGTGTTCCTTGCCTTCTGATTCCGGCTTCGACCACGGCCTGCTGTCACCGGCGACCGCCGGGCACGATGCACTCGTCTGCGACGCCGCCGTCGTCGACGCGCTCGTCACCGCCGAGGTCGCGCTCGTCCGAGCTCTCGCGGCCGAACGCGCCGTCGACGACGGGGTCGCCGAGCGGATCGGGAGCGCTCTGGGCTGGCAGGGCGAGCAGATCGGATGCCGCGACCACGGCGTCGACCCGCGGGAGCTCGCACTCGCCGCGGTCGGCGGGGGAAATCCCGTCATCCCCCTCGTGGGCCGACTGCGGTCCGCGGTCGATGAAGCCGACGCGCCGTGGATCCATCGCGGAGCGACCAGCCAGGACATTCTCGACACGGCGCTGATGGTGGTGTCGCGCCGCGCGACAGCGCAGGTTCTCACCGACCTGATCGCCGCCGCCGACTCGCTGCGCACCCTCGCGGTCGAGCACGCCGACGACGTCGCCGCCGCGCGCACGCTCACCCAGCACGCGGTGCCCACGACGACCGGTGCGCGCATCGGGGCGTGGGAACGAGGCATCCGCAGATCCATTGATCGGCTGGGCGACGTGCGCGACACGCTTCCGGCCCAATTGGGCGGAGCCGCCGGGACGCTCGCCTCGTTCGCCGACGAATTCGGCGCCGACCTCGCACGACGACTTCCCGCCGCCTTCGCCGGCCAGCTCGGGCTGAGCGCCCCGGCCGCCCCCTGGCACACCGAGCGCTGGCCGGTCACCGAACTCGGCGACGTGCTCGTGCAGGTGCTCGACGCCCTGGGCAAGCTCGCCGGCGACGTGGCCACCCTCTCCCGCACTGAGATCGGAGAACTTGCCGAAGGGAGCGGCGGCGGATCGAGCGCGATGCCCCAGAAGCAGAACCCGGCGCATTCGGTGCTGATCCGCTCCGCCGCGGTGCGGGCGCCGCAGCTCGGCGCGACTGTGCACCTCGCGTCGACGCTGGCCGTCGACGAACGTCCGGACGGCGCGTGGCATGCGGAATGGCCGACCCTGCGTGAGCTGCTGCGGATCGCGCTGGGCGCGGCGGCGCACTCCCGCGACCTGGCGACGGGCCTGCGCGTCGATCGCGGCGCGGCGGCACGGAATCTCGACCTCACCGGCGGGCTCATCGTGAGCGAGCGCCTTCGCCGCGCACTCGTCCCCTTGATCGGCGCCGAGCGGTTCGCGGAGCTCGTCGCCGCCGGCGACCCCACCACCCTGGCGGACCGGCTGCGCGCGCTGCCGGAGGTCGCCGTCCTCGATCTCGATGACCTGCTCGACGCCGGGCGCTACACCGGACTCGCGAGCGAGTTCGCGGATCCTGACTCCACGGAGCCGAAACCGTGAGCACGCCCGCCATCGCAGCTACACAGCCGATCGGACCCGAGTCGGCGCCCCTGCTCGTCCTCGGCCCTTCGCTGGGCACCTCCACGACCCTGTGGGAATCGACGATCCCGACGCTCGCCGAGCGGTTCCGCGTCGTCGCGTGGGACCTACCGGGTCATGGTTCGTCGCCGGCCGCGATCGCGCCGTTCACGGTCGGCGACCTGGCGGACGCCGTGGCCCGGACCGTCGAGGAAGACCGGTTCTTCTACGCCGGCGTCTCGCTCGGCGGCGCGACCGGACTCGAGCTGATGCTGCGGCATCCCGGCCGGGTGAGGGCCGCGGCGATCATCGCGTCCGGCGCGCAGCTGGGGGACCCGGGGGCGTGGCATGAGCGCGCCGCGCAGGTGCGGGCGCAGTCGACCTCGAGCCTCATCATCGCGTCGGCGCAGCGCTGGTTCGCGGGCGGCTCCGTCGCGAGGCATCCCGAGCTCACGGGCCGTCTGCTGCACGCGCTGCAGGGCGCGGACGACCAGAGCTACGCGCTGTGCTGCGAGGCGCTCGCCGCGTACGACGTGCGTGACCTGCTGGGCGAGATCGGCCGGCCCACGCTCGCCGTGTGGGGCGAGCACGATGGGGTCGCTCCGCAGGCGATGTCCGCGGAGATCGCGGCGGGAGTGGCGTCGGGCCAGGCGGTGATGGTGGCGGATGCCGCGCACCTGCCGCCCGCTGAGCAGCCCGAGGCGGTGGCCGGCATCCTGGCCGGATTCTTCGCACGCACGGAAGGAGAGGCGCATGTCGCGACCGGCCGGTGAGGGATTGACCGACGAGGAGCGGTACGACCGCGGGATGGTCGTGCGCCGGGAGGTGCTGTCGGACGCGCACGTCGACCGCGCTACTGCGGCCGCGACGACGTTGGCGGCGGACTTCCAGGACTTCATCACGCGGGTCGCGTGGGGCGACATCTGGTCGAGGCCGGGTCTCGACCGCCGGTCGCGGTCGATCGCCGTGCTCACCTCACTCATCGCCCACGGACATGAGGAGGAGTTCGCGATGCACCTGAGGGCGGCGTTGCGCAATGGGCTCACCGTCGACGAGATCCGCGAGGTGATCCTGCAGTCGGCGGTGTACTCCGGTGTTCCCGCCGCGAACACGGCATTCCGCGTGGCCGCCGAGGTCCTGAGCGAGGAGGACTCGTGATCGACAAGACGGTTCCGGATGCCGCGGCCGCGGTCGCGGGGATCCCCGACGGTGCCACGGTGATGATCGGCGGGTTCGGCCGCGCAGGACAGCCGGTCGAGCTCATCGACGCGCTCATCGAGCAGGGGGCCAGCGACCTCACGATCGTGAACAACAACGCCGGGAACGGCGACACCGGGCTCGCCGCGCTGCTGTCGAAGGGCCGAGTGCGCAAGATCATCTGCTCGTTCCCCCGCCAGCACGATTCCTGGGTGTTCGACGGGCTGTACCGCGAGGGCCGAATCGAGCTCGAATTGGTTCCGCAGGGAAATCTCGCCGAGCGCATCCGCGCCGCAGGAGCGGGGATCGGCGCGTTCTTCTCGCCGACCGGCGTCGGCACGGATCTCGCCGAGGGCAAGGAGCAGCGTGAGATCGACGGACGCCGCTATGTGCTCGAGTATCCGATCCGCGCCGACTTCGCACTGGTCTCCGCGCTGCGCGCAGACCGCTGGGGCAATCTCGTCTTCCGCGAGACCGCCCGGAACTTCGGCCCCGTCATGGCGAGTGCCGCCGCCACGACCATCGTCCAGGTGGACGAACTCGTGCCGCTGGGATGGATCGACCCCGAGACGGTGGTCACGCCGGGCATCTTCGTGGACCGCGTCGTCGCCGTCGGGGAGCGCGCGTGGCTGCGCGACGGAGAGTTCGTCGGTCGCGTCGACATCGAAGGCCGCCCCGCGGTCGTGCCGGCGGAGCCTGCGGAGGTCGACCAATGAGCACCCGGATCACCCGCGACGAACTGGCGGCCCGCATCGCGGCCGACATCCCCGAGGGGGCGTACGTGAACCTCGGGATCGGTGCGCCCACGCTCGTCGCGAACTACCTTCCCGACGATCTCGAGATCATCCTCCACACCGAGAACGGGCTGCTCGGGATGGGTCCCGCGCCCGAGAGCGGAGCGATCGACCCCGACCTCATCAACGCCGGCAAGCAGCCCGTCACCGCGCTGGCGGGTGCGGCCTACTTCCATCACGCCGACTCGTTTGCGATGATGCGCGGCGGGCACCTCGACGTATGCGTGCTCGGGGCGTTCCAAGTGTCGCAGGCCGGCGACCTCTCCAACTGGTCGACCGGCGCCCCCGGCGCCATCCCCGCCGTCGGCGGGGCGATGGACCTCGCGATCGGGGCGAAGCAGGTCTTCGTCATGACCGACCTGCTCACGAAGGCGGGGGAGTCCAAGCTCGTCGAGGCCTGCACCTACCCCCTCACGGGAGTGGGCTGCGTGACCCGCGTCTACACCGACCACGCCGTCTTCGACGTCGTCGACGGCCGCTTCGCGGTGCGCGAGGCGTACGGCGACAACACCGCCGAGTCGCTCGCCGAGCTGACCGGCCTCGAACTCACCGGAGTGAGGGACTGAGATGCCCGCCACCTACATCTACGACGCCGTCCGCACCCCGTTCGGGCGCGCCGGCGGCACCTTGTCCGGTATCCGCCCGGACGACCTCGCAGCGGTGGTGATGCGTTCGATCGTTTATCGCACCGGACTCGATCCGGCTCGGATCGACGACGTGATCTTCGGCGACGCCAATCAGTCCGGCGAGGACAATCGCAACGTCGCCCGCTTCGGCGCGCTGCTGGCCGGGTTCCCCACGACCGTGCCCGGGGTCACCGTCAACCGGCTCTGCGGATCCTCGGTCGAGGCGGTGATCCAGGGATCGCGGGCGATCGAGGCAGGCGACGCCGAGATCGTCCTCGCTGGGGGTGTGGAGTCGATGAGCCGGGCGCCCTTCGTCGTCGAGAAGTCGGCCAAGCCCTGGCCCGCGGTCGGCAACCAGACGCTCTGGAACACGGCGATCGGATGGCGGATGACCAACCCCCGCCTACCGCGGGAGTGGACGATCTCGAACGGAGAATCGGCGGAGAAGCTCGCCCGGATGCACAGCATCACCCGTGACGCGCAGGACGCGTTCGCCCTGCGCAGCCACACCCTCGCGGCAGACGCGTGGGCGGCGGGTGTCTACGATGACGAGATCGTGCAGGTGCCGGGGGCGGAGCTCACCCGCGACGAGGGCATCCGCGCCGACACCTCGCTCGAGAAGCTCGGCACGCTGAAGGCGCTCTTCGCCGCGGACGGCACAGTGACGGCCGGCAACTCGTCGCCGATCAACGACGGAGCATCCGCGGTGCTGCTCGGAGGTGAAGACGCCATCGACGCCGAACCGCTCGCGCGCGTCGCGGGGCGCGGAGTGTTCGGCAACGATCCGGATGTATTCGGCGTCGCGCCGGTCGAGGCCGCGAATCGCGCGCTCGCGCGGGCTGGCCGCACCTGGGCGGACGTCGACCTCGTCGAACTCAACGAGGCCTTCGCCTCACAGTCGCTCGCATGCCTCGCGGGGTGGCCGGAGCTCGACCCGGAGAAGGTGAACGTGCACGGCGGTGCGATCGCGATCGGCCACCCCCTCGGCGCCTCCGGCGGCCGGATCATCGGCCACGCGGCGCACGAGCTGAAGCGTCGCGGCGGAGGCGTCGCGGTCGCCGCGCTGTGCATCGGCGTCGGTCAGGGGTTGGCCGTCGTGCTCGAGCGGTGATCCTGGTTATGTGCAAATCAGAGATACTTATGACTGAAGAAAGCCAAACAAGCTAGCCTCGAAGGTGCCGCGATGTCGCGACACACGAAGGAGAGCGAGCGCAGATGCTTCTCGAAAGAGACCTCATTCAGTCCGTCGGATTCCGCAACGTCCGCGAGGGCGGCGAGATCATCGGATTCCAGTTCGGCGTGCGCATGCCGTCGTACCGGGGAATGGCCGCGTCCCTCATCGACGGCATCGCCGTGAGCATCCCGGGACTGGTCGACGTTGCCGCAGACGTCCCCACCTGGACCCTCCAGGGCCGCACCTTCACGCTCGCGGAGCTCTGGGAGTCCGACGGGGCGCGGTGGCAGCTGGAGGATGCCGCGATCGTGACCGTCCCGCTCCCGGGCGGCCTTCCCGACGGCATCCATGAGCTCTCGATCGATCTTCGCCTGCGGATGTCGTACATCCCTCAGGAGCACCAGCCCAGCCGGTACCAGGTGACCAAGCACGTGACGCTGTCTCCCGAGGCGGTGGGAGCGCCGTTCCGCTATGGCGTCTCGCTCTACAGCTACATGGGCGACTACGGCACGAACATGGACCTCGAGACGGCGCTGCGCTCGATCGCCGATCTCGGTGCGACGGGCGTGGAGATCCTCGGCGAGGGGCACGTGCCGAACTACCCCGAACCCTCGCAGGAGTGGGTCGACGAATGGTTCCGCCTGCTCGCGCAGTACGGCCTCGAGCCGACGAACTACGGCTCGTGGATCGATACCCGGCTCCACTCGAGCGGTGCGAACGGTCGCGACATGACGATCGACGAGGGCGCCGCGGCGCTCCAGCGAGACTTGCGTCTGGCCAAGCGCCTGGGGTTCCGGTTCGTGCGCCCCAAGATCGGCGTGGTGTCGAGCGATCTGATCCCGCACCCGATCTGGACCGAGGTCGTCGAGCGTTCGCTCCCGCTCGCCGAGGAGCTGGACGTCATCATCTGCCCGGAGATCCACTCGCCCACGCCGATCAAGCACGAGGTCGTCGACGACTACATCGGGCTCATCAAGCGCACCGGGACGAAGCACTTCGGCCTGCTGCTGGACACCGGCATCTTCCAGGATCGCCCCATCCCGCTGCGCCCCGGCGAACTGCCCGGGCGGCGGCCTGCGTTCCTCGACGGGATCGGGGTCGACCCGGCGGACGTGTTCGACGTCATCGACCACGTCGTGTTCATCCAGGCGAAGTTCCACGACATCGACGACGAGCTCGAGGATCAGCAGATCCCGTGGGAGCCGGTGCTCCGCGCTCTCAAGGAATCCGGCTACACCGGGTACCTGTCGAGCGAGTACGAGGGCGAACGCATCCCGTGGCGCTCGATCGAGCAGGTGCGCCGCCAGCACTCCCTGATGCGCCAGATCGCCGACCGAATCTAGACACTAAGGAACGCGCCATGCCCAACGGACTCATCCACGAGGACAGCCTCCGTCCCCACGAGGACGGTCTTGCGCTGCGCCTCACGCTGCCGTGGTATCGCAGCCTCTGGCTGTCGTCGGTGACGAGCCTGGAGCTCACCGTGGACGGCGCGCAGGTGCCGGTTGACGACATCCGCTTCGTCACGCACGAGCGCGAGTACCGGCTCGACGAGCTGCCCGAGCAGAGCGAGTCGCTGTGGTTCCTGCAGGACCATCCGCTGCTCGTCGTCCGACGCGACCGGCCGGTCGTGCTCGGCGAGACGCACGAGATCCTCCTCGTGGGCCAGCTCCGCCTCCCCTACATGCAGATCGCGCCGGGTCAGGACGGCGGGCCCGGGATGTACGTGCCGAACTTCGTACGCGATGCGCACACGCTGACGGTGACGGATGCCGCGGCATCCGTGCCCGCCATGGTCACCGATGTGCCGCCTCCTCCGGTTGCGACGGATGCCGACCCCTTCAAGCTGGGCCTCACCCTCTACTCTGCCTCGGCGGAGTTCCGGGCCGGATGGTTCGACTTCGACGGGCTGCTCGATCGCGTCGCCGAACTCGGCATCGGTCCCGGGATCGAGATCGTCGCGTCGCAGGTGCTTCCGACCTACCCCGTCGTGTCGGACGATTTCGTGCGCACGTGGCGAGCCGCATTCGACCGGCACGGCTTCGCGGCCAGCTCGTTCGGCGCCAACCTCGACATGGGACGACGCCGCGACCGCGACATGACGCCCGACGAGGAGTTCGAGTTCAGCGAGCTGATGTTCCAAGGCGCGAAGAAGCTCGGATTCCCACTCGTGCGCATCCAGAGCGCCAAGCCGGAGCTGCTGCGGCGCCTGCTGCCGATCGCCGAAAAGCTCGACCTGCGCCTGGCCTACGAGATCCACGCGCCCCTCGGCCCCAACGCCGAGCCGATCCTCAAGGTGCGCGAGACCTACGCGGAGCTCGACTCACCGCTGCTCGGGTTCGTCGCCGACTTCTCGTCGACGATGCATTCCATGTCTCCGACCCTCCTGCGCGCGGTCCGCCGAGCAGGTCTGGACGACGAGGCCGTCGCGAAGCTGCAGGAGATCTGGGCGACGGACCTCCCCATGCGCGAGCGCCAGGAGGAGTTCATCGGCTACCTGCGCGCGCGGGATTTCGATCCGGCGCGCCTGGGTTCTTTCGCACACCTCGCCTTCAACATGCACGGGCACATCCCGCCGCAGGAGTGGGCGGACATCATGCCGCAGATCATGCACGTCCACGCCAAGTTCTACGACATCGATGAGACCGGCCACGAGCCGGCGATCGACTACCCCGAGCTCGTGCGGGTGTTCGTCGAGGGTGGCTACCGCGGGTACTGGTCCAGCGAGTGGGAGGGCCACGCGTTCGCCGAGCTCGGCGAGGTCGATCCGCTTCTCCTCGTGCGACGTCAGCACGACCTCATCCGCAAGACGATGAGGGAGCTGCAGCCGGCCTGAGCTCAGCTCGCCTCGCGTCAGGCGACGACGTGGGCGTTCGCCTCGACGATCCGCCCGGCCTCCTCGAACAGCCCGCGCATCCACGCGTGCTCGGGGTCTCGCGTGTGCGAGGGATGCCACCACAGCGCGTTGGTCAGCGGCGTCGCATCGAACGGGAGCGGCACGACGCGGATGCCCCCGATGCGCAGCATGTGCGGCGCGAGCGCGGACTGCACGAGGCCGATGCGGTTCGTGCCGCTCACGAAGTGCCCGACCGATAGGAAGCTCTCGAGGACGACCTCGATGCGCGGCTCCACGCCCAGTTGCTGCACCTGCCGCGCTGCAGAGGTGAAGGCCGACCGCGACTGGTACGTCATCACCCACGGCAGCGACGACATGTTCTCCATCGTGAGCGCCTCGCCCACCTCGGCATTGTCCTCCGACACCACGGCGAGCCAGTCGTCGTGCCACAAGTCGAGGAAGGGCAGGTCCGACACGGGGCCGTGCGGGATGACCATGCCGTCCGCCGACCGCAGCCGGGTCGCGGCATCCTCCACGATGACGGGATTGTGCAGCATGAAGCGGAACCGCACCCCCGGCGATCGCTCGGCGGCCAGGCGCGAGACCACCGTGCCGAGCGTGACGAACCCGTAATCCGACCCGTAGATCGAGAACTCCCGCGTCGACTCCTCCGGACTCCAGGTCGCCTGACTCTCGAAGACGCGCCGGGCCGCTTCGAGCGCGGTGGTCGTGTGCTCGGTCAGTCGCAGAGCGAAGGGCGTGAGCTCGTAGGTGTTTCCCCGACGGGCGAGGATCTGATCGCCGAAGTGGGTGCGGAGGCGTCCGAGCGAGGAGCTCAGCGCGGGTTGGCTGAGATGGAGGCGCTCGGCCGCCCGGGTGACGCTCTTCTCGGTGAGAAGGGCATCGAGCGCCACGAGCAGGTTGAGGTCCAGACGGGACAGCAGTGCGTGATCGGTCACCACGTCGTGATCCTCCGGTGCGAAAGCGGGCCTCCACTGTATCAACACGGTCGATGACGCCGGGAGAACCCATATCCCGCATCGATGCGATCTGCGTCGCGACGGGCGGCCACAGCTTATGCCGCACATCGCAAACACTTATGTGCGTTTCCGGCACATCCTCGCGATACTTGAGGACACAGCACAGGCGCTCGAATGGACGAGCCGCCGACAACGAAGTCAGAAAGGCTGGACATGTCACAGCACAGTCACACCGCTCTGCGTCGAGGAGCGATCATCGCGGTCCCCGTCATCGGAGCGCTGCTCCTGGCCGGCTGCTCCGGCTCCGGCGGGGACTCGGACGACTCGGGCGACGGCGCCGTTGAGTTCTCGTTCACGTTCGCCACCTCGAACAACCTCGAGAGCCCGTACGAGACGCTTGCCAATGCCTACATGGAGGCGAACGAGAACGTCACCATCACGACCAACCCGACACCGAACGACAAGTACGGTGAGACGATCCGCACGCAGTTCCAGGCGGGCAACGCCGGCGACGTCGTGCAGACCACGCCCGGCTCCGGCGACGCGCGCGCGCTCATCCCGCTCGCGGAGGCGGGATTCCTCGAGCCGCTGGGCGAGACGGCGACGTCGCTCGTTCCGGTCGGCAGCGAGCCTCTCTTCGAGCTCGACGGCGAGACCTACGGTCAGCCGATGGACTTCACGATCGCCGCGGTGGTCGCCAGCATGGGTACCGCCGGGATGAACGGCCTCACGGAGTGGCCGACGAGCGAGGATGAGCTGTACGACGCCTGCTCGGCGCTCGCCGACCAGGGCAAGTCGCTGCTCGTCGTGGCCGGCGCGGCTCCGCCGAACGCGGGTCTCACGGCGCAGGGGATCGCCGCCACGCGTGTGTACGCCGAGACGCCCGACTGGAACGAGCAGCGCGCGGCGGGTGATGTCACGTTCGCCGACAGCGAGGGCTGGGCCGAAACGCTTCAGACGATCATCGACCTGAACGAGGGCGGCTGCTTCCAGGCCGGCGCCGAGGGCGGCGGCTTCGACGCCATCACCAACGGACTCTCGCAGGGCGCCGCCGTCGGAAGCTTCATCCCGTCCGGCTCCGCCGTCGAGATCGCGACCGCGGCACCGCCCGAGGCCGACTTCAAGGTGCAGCCCTTCCCGCCGGCAGACGGCGGCGACCCCTACATCATCGCGAGCTCGAACTACACCATCTCGATCAACGCGGCCTCCGAGAAGAAGGAAGCCGCCGCGGAGTTCGTCGAGTGGCTGGCGACCGATGAGGCGCAGGAGATCTACTACGAGGCATCCGGTCTCCTCCCCATCTCGAACTACCAGGACCTCGACCTGAGTGACACGATCTACTCGCCGGTCGTCGACCTGCTGGCCGCAGGCTCCTACACGCCGCTGCCGAACAACATCTGGCCGAACCCGGCCGTCTACGAGGCGCTGTCCGTCGGGGTCCAGGGACTTCTGACCGGTCAGAAGACCGTCGACCAGGTGCTCCAGGACATGGACGCCGCCTGGGGCGAGTGACATGATGAGCCGCCCGGGTCACCGCACCCGGGCGGCTCATCGACACCTCCGCACGACGACGTGAGAACACGAGGAATCATGACCGCGACACTCAACTCCGAGACCGAGGCGCTGATCGTCCCCAAGCGCGATCGCCGCGGTCGCCGGCGTGACATCGCACCCCGCCGGCCGGGACTGCTGAAGTTCGGCTACTGGTGGTGGGCGCTTCCCGGCATCGTCCTCGTCCTCGCCATCCACTACGTCGCCACGGCGATCGGCGGCTTCTTCGCCTTCACCGACTGGTCGGGGATCGGTGACTTCACCTGGATCGGCCTCGACAACTTCATCGCGATCTTCAACGACCCGACGCAGATCGGCGCGGTCCTCAACACCCTCTTCCTTGCCTTCGCGTCGGTGATCCTGAGCAACATCGCCGGCCTCGCCCTGGCGCTGGGCCTCAATCGTGGGCTCAAGACCCGCTACGCACTGCGCGTCCTCTTCTTCATGCCGGTCGTGCTCAGCCCGTTGGCGGTCTCATACGTCTGGAAGTTCATCTTCGACTACAACGGGCCCATCAACGGCGTGCTCCGGGCGCTCGGCATGGGAGAGTTCGCGAAGGCGTGGGTGGCCGATCCGACCTGGGCGATCTGGACCGTCCTCATCGTCATCGTGTGGCAGAACACCGGCTTCGCGATGGTCATCTACATGGCCGGGCTCGCAGCTGTGCCTGTAGAGATCGAGGAGGCCGCGGCGATCGACGGCGCCTCCCTCTGGCAGCGGTTCTGGCATGTGACCCTGCCCTCGATCCGACCCGCCGTCGCCATCGCCACGACTCTCGGCCTCGTGAACGGCCTGCGCGTGTTCGATCAGATCATGGCGCTCACCGGCGGAGGGCCCGCGGGCGCGACCGAGACTCTCGCGACACAGGTTTACAAAGAGTCCTTCGCCCTCGGCAACTTCGGATTCGGAGCCGCGCTCGCGCTCGTGCTCACCGTGATCATTCTCGTGTTCGCCGTCATCCAGCAACGGGTGACCAGCGGCCGTCCCGAGGAGGCCTGACATGTTCCGCTACACCAAGCTCACCGGCATCCGGGAAGTCGTCTTCTGGATCCTCGCCGTCCTCTTCCTGGCGCCGTTCTACTTCCTCGTCACCACAGCGTTCAAGTCCGATGAGGAGGTCCTCACCACCTCGAACCTCGCGCCGCCGTCGAGCCTGGACTTCAGCAACTTCACCGAGGTCCTGACGGCGCAGGGCAACTCGAACGTGATCCAGGGCCTGATCAACAGCCTCATCATCACCGCGGGCAGCATCCTCGGACTCGTGCTGCTCGGCGCGATCACCGGCTATGTGATCGCCCGCAGCACGCGGCGCTGGAGCCGCGCGGTGTTCTACCTGTTCCTCATCGCGATCGTCCTTCCGACGCAGCTCGGCACGGTGCCGCTCTACATCGGCGCGCGCACCATCGGCTTGACCGGATCCATCTGGGGCATGATCATCCTCTACACCGGGATGCTGCTGCCGCTGTCGATCTTCCTCTACGCCGGGTTCTTCCGGAGCCTCGGCACCGAATACGAGGAAGCGGCGACGATCGACGGCGCCTCACGCACGCAGATCTTCTTCCGCATCGTCCTTCCGCTCATGTCGCCCGCGACCGGCACAGTGGCGATCCTGGCGGGACTGATCGTGTGGAACGACTTCTTCACTTCGCTGATCTTCCTCGGCGGTTCGGACAACCAGACGCTCCCCGTGGCGATGTACTACTACATCGGCTCTCTCGTCTCGTCGTGGAACAAGATCTTCGCGATCGTGATCGTCTCGATGATCCCGATCCTCGCCTTCTACCTGTTCGCCCAGAAGCGCTTCATCCAGGGCTTCGCGGGCGGCTTGAAGGGCTGACAGACCATGAGCGCCGACAACCGTGCGGCGTTCGAGACGTTCGTCGATCTCTTCTACACGCAGAAGAGGGTGGCGGATGCCTTCGCCGGCCACGTCTCGAACGGATACATCCAGCACAACCCGACCATCGCGGACGGGCCCGCAGCGGCGATCGAGATGCTCACGCCGAAGTTCGACGGCTCGCCCGAGGCGACCTTCGAGGTGCAGCGGATCCTCGTCGACGGCGACCTCGCGATGGTCCACGTGAAAGCCTCCCGACCCGGCGCGCCCGAGGCCGCGGTCGCGGACATCTACCGATTCGAGGACGGCCGGATCGTCGAGCACTGGGACGTGCTGCAGCAGGTCCCCGTGCATGCCGTCCACGACCACCCGATGTTCTGACTCAGGAGACTCCATGTACCAGCTCGCCCCCAACATCGAACTGCTCTTCACCGAAGCCGGCGACTACCACGACCGCGTCCGCGCGGCCGCGGCGGCGGGTTTCACCGCCGTCGAGATGTGGGGTCCCACCGGCGTCGATGCGCCCTCGCAACCGAAGGACCTCCCCGCTCTCAAGGCGGCGCTCACCGAGACCGGTACCGAGCTCACCGCCCAGCTCGCCGAACCGCGCACGCAGTTCATGATCCCGCCGTGGGACCACTCGGAGTTCTTCCGCAAGCTCGACGAGGGCGTAACGATCGCTCAGGATCTCGGCTGCCCCCGCATCGTCGTGGGCAGCGGCACCGGCTTCGGGGGCTGGAAGCGCCAGGTGCAGCTCGACAAGCTCATCGAGATCTATCAGAAGGCCATCGCGCAGATCGAGGGCTCCTCGATCACCCTCGTGCTCGAGCCCGTCAACGTGCGGGTGGATCACCCCGGCTCGCTGCTCGACCGGACCTCCGAGGCTGTCTACGTCGCGAGAGGTGTGGACTCGCCGTTCTTCGGAGTGCTCTACGACATCTACCACTCCGCCGTCGAGGGCGAGGACATGGCCGCCGAGCTGGCCAACGGCGGCGACCTCATCAAGTACGTGCAGCTCGCCGATGCTCCGGGCCGCGGCGAGCCGGGCAGCGGGTCGCTGGACTGGACCGAGCGCTTCGGGCTCCTGCGAGCGTCGGGATACGACGGGCCGGTCGGCCTCGAGTACTACCCGACACAGGAGTCCGAGGCATCCGTCGCCCACGTCCGGGAAGTGGCGGCATCGGCATGAGCAGGTACACCGAGGCGGTTGACGTGGCGATCGTCGGCAGCGGACCCGCCGGCGCCGCCTACGCCCGCATCCTGAGCGAGCGATCCCCGGGTGCGACGATCGCACTGTTCGAAGTGGGCCCGACGGTGACGAGCCCTCCCGGCGCGCATGTCAAGAACATCGCCGACCCCGCCGGGCGCGCTCACGCCCAGACCCGATCGGAGGGCCCGCACGCCAAGGACAGCGAGGACCGCGTGGGCGGCATCGTGAAGACATCGCAGCGTCGCGCCCGCCCGGGCACGTTCCTGCTCGAGAGCGGCTATCAGGTCGAGGGCGAGGAAGGGCTGCCCGTCGCGGCGATGTCCAGCAACGTCGGCGGTATGGCGGCGCATTGGACCGGAGCGTGCCCGCGCCCCAACGACAGCGAGCGGATCGCGCTGCTCGACTCGGACGGTACCTTCGACGAGCTGCTCGCCGAAGGGGAGCGCCTGCTCGGCGTCACGACCGACGCGTTCGACAGCTCTCCGTACGCAGAGCTCGTACGGGATCGGCTGGCTGCCGCGGAAGATGCGGGGCGTATCGCATCGACCCGGGTGCAGCGGATGCCGCTGGCCGTGCACCGTCGTGAGGACGGCAATCTGGTCTGGTCGGGGTCGGACGTCGTGTTCGGGGACGTCACCCGCGACAATCCTCAGTTCACACTGTTCGACGAGTCTCTCGTCACGCGGGTGCTGGTCGAGGACGGCCGAGCCGCAGGAGTCGCCGTCACCGACCGGCGGACGGGTGAGCGCGCCGAGGTGCGCGCGCGATTCGTGGTCGTCGCAGCGGATGCTCTGAGGACGCCGCAGCTGCTCTGGGCCTCCGGCATCCGTCCCGAGGCGCTGGGCCGCTATCTCAACGACCAGGCGCAGATCGTCTTCGCCGTGCGCATTCGCGATCTCGAGCCGACCGCGGGCGACGGCAGCCCGGGTTCGACGGGACTGAGCGAGTACAGCGGGGTCACATGGGTGCCCTTCACCGACGACATGCCGTTCCACGGGCAGGTCATGCAGCTCGACGCGTCGCCGGTCAAGCTGGCAGACGACGACCCCGCGGCACCCGGCTCGATCGTCGGCCTCGGCTTGTTCTGCGCAAAGGACCTGCAGGCCTCCGATCGCCTCGAGTTCTCCGACACGGAGACCGACGGTTACGGGATGCCGGCGCCTACCGTGCACTACACGCTCACCGAGCGGGATGAGGCGGTGATCGCCCGTGGCAAGGAGGAGATCGTGCGCCTCGGCAGAGCCATCGGAGAGCCGCTGGACGATCGACCGTTCGTGATGCCGCTAGGCGCCTCGCTGCACTATCAGGGCACGACCCGGCTCGGCGCCGCGGACGACGGGATGAGCGTGTGCTCCACGGAGGGCGAGGTGTGGGGCGTGGACGGGTTGTTCGTCGCCGGGAACGGCGTGATCCCCACGGCCACGGCGTGCAACCCGACGCTGACCGGCGTCGCGCTCGCGGTGAACGGCGCGCGCGCCATCGCCGCGCGGCTCGCGGACTGACACCTCTTGCTTATGTCGAAAAGCAACATTACACTGTAGAAACAAGGACAAAGTAGTCAAGGAGACATCGTGATCCCCGATCGCATCATCGAGCAGGGAACGCTCTCGACCGACGGTGTGCGCGCCGCCGTCGAAGTGCGGCTGCCCTGGTACCGCGCCCTGCCGGCCTCGTGCATCGCCGGCGCGACCCTCGTCGTCGACGGCGTCCAGGCGCCTGCCGACTCGCTCCGGTGGGAGCTGAACGGCCAGACCTTCACCTTCGAAGAGCTGAAGCCCAACACCGAAGAGTGGTGGTTCCCCACCGACTCGGCCGTGCTTTCGGGCGACCTCGCACTGGACGAGAGCGACGAGCACAGGGTCGAGGTCGGCCTGGTGCTCTACATCCCCTACATCGTGATCGGCGCCGACGAGGTGCTCCACATCGAGGAACACGACGCCAAGACCATGACAGCCCGGAAGGCGGTCAGCGCATGACCAACCTCGGTACGCCCATCCAGGGCGTCACGCTCTACAGCTTCACCCGCGCCTTCCATGGCCGCGAGTACGACCTCGAGGGCCTTGTCCGCAAGGTGGCGGCCGACGGCTACGGGCCCGGACTCGAGATCATCGGCTTCTCGAGCTTCCGCGGCTTCCCGCAGATCGACGACGCCTACGCGGGCTGGTTCCGCGATCTGGTCGCCGAGACCGGACTCGTCACGACCTCCCTGGCCGTGAACGCCGACGTCGGCATCCACCGCGACCGCCTGCTCACGCAGGACGAGCTCATCGAGTACATGACGCTGCAGATCAAGGCGGCCGCGAAGCTCGGCTTCCCGATCGCCCGGGTGCAGATCTCGATCACTCCCGACTCAATGGAGGCGCTGGCCCCCATCGCGGAAGCGCACGGCATCACGCTCGCCCTCGAGGTGCACGCCGACCAGTACGCGTCGCACCCGCGCATCCTCGCGCTGCGCGATCGCTACGAGAAGGTCGGGTCGCCCTTCCTCGGCTTCACGATGGACTGGGGCGCCACCGTCTCCGGCTTCGCGCCATCGCTCATCGAGGCATACCGCCGGCGCGGCGCATCGGAGGAGCTGCTCGGCAAGGTGGTCGATCTCTGGAACGAGTTCTACGAGCAGGGACCACCCGCAGACCAAGCCGACCACGGGCAGCGCTTCGGGCGCTTCATCGCCCTGGCGTCCCAGAACGGGCGCCCCGACCTCGGGATCGACTTCGGCATCAACGGCACGGGCCTGTTCGGGCCGGCGCGTGTCGACGACTGGCTCGAGATCTTCCCCTGGATCAAGCACGTCCACGGAAAGTTCTTCGGCATCGACGAGAGTGGCGAAGAGCCGTCCGTTCCCGTTCGCGACCTCGTCCGCCTTCTCGTCGAGAACGGCTACTCGGGCGCCATCTCGAGCGAGTACGAGGGCTGGCACTGGAACTACTGGCAGTCGCCGTTCGACATCATCGCCGGCGAGCAGGCCGTGCAGCGCTCGGCTGCGAAGGCCGCCGGCTCGCGCATGATCACGGATGCCGCGGAGGCCCGTGCTGCGCTCGCCGCCCACCTCCCCACCACAACAGGAGCAAGCGCATGACCACCGACGGAATCGCGGGCACGGGCATCAAGCTCGGGACGACCCTCTACTCCATGACGAGCGAGTTCGCCGCCGGGCTCTACACGCCAGAGACGCTCATCCGAGCGGTTCACGATGAAGGAATCGGCCCGGGCATCGAGTTCAACATCGCACAGCTGCTGCGCACCTACCCCGACGTCGACGCAGAGTTCGTCAAGCTCTGGTTCGACTCCATCGAGAAGTACGGGCTCGAGCCGAGCGCCGTCGGCACCAACCTCGACATGGGCCGCCGCAAGGAGCGCGACATGACCCCGGACGAGGAGCACGAGTTCCTCGCCCGGCAGCTGAAGACCGCGCACACTCTCGGATTCAAGCGCGTCGTGATCCGCTCTCACGGCAAGGAGCTGCTGCGCAGTCTGCTGCCGCTCGCCGAGAAGTACGACCAGAAGCTCGGCTACGAGATCCACGCGCCGTCGGGCCCGAACAACCCGCAGGTCCTGCAGATGCGTGAGATGTACGACGAGCTGCAGTCCGATCGGCTCGGGTTCACCGCCGACTTCTCGTCGACGATGCACAGCCTGTCCCCGACCCTGCTGCGCACGCTCAGCCAGATGGGCATGGACGAGAAGCACTTCCCCGTCATGGACGAGATCTGGCACGAGCCGACGCCGATGCACGTGCGCAACCAGAAGTTCGAGGACTACCTCACCGGCGAGGGCGTCGATCCGCTCACGTTCGGACCGTTCACGCGCCTGGCCTTCAACATGCACGGCCTCGTGCCGCCGGAGGAGTGGCTCGACATCATGCCGCAGATCTTCCACGTCCACGCGAAGTTCTACGACATCGGCGCCGACGGCGAGGAGCCGGCCATGGACATCCCGCGGATCGTGAAGCAGTTCGTCGTGGGCGGCTATCAGGGATACCTGTCGAGCGAGTGGGAGGGGCACGCCTTCTCCGACCTCGGGGAGTCCGATCCGATCGACCTCGTCAAGAAGCAGCACGCGCTGATGCGCCGTGCGATCGAGGAGACGGTGAAGGAAGGCGCTCATGTCTGAGAGCACCGTGGCCGAAGCATCCGTCGCGGAGATCCGCGCCGAGCTGGAGATCCTGAGGGAGCAGATCGCCGACGCCCGCCGTGTCGCTCAGCGCGCCGAGGACCGCGGACAGGTCGAGAACCTGTTCAACCGCTACATGTACCTGCACAACGCCTTCCAGGATGAGCAGATCATCCCGCTGTGGGTGAAGGAGGGTACTGAGGGAATCCGCGCCCGGTATACCAACGCCGGGCAGTACACGACGTGGGAGAGCGTCACCCGCTACCACCGCGACCGCCCCACCCCCGTCGGCAAGCTCATCCTGCACGCCACCACCACCCCGGTGATCGAGGTCGCGGGTGACGGGCAGACGGCGAAGGGCGTCTGGCTGATGGCCGGCACCGAGTCGGGCCTCACCGACCCGAAGGTCGCCGAGGCGTTCCCCGACATGTACTCGCCCGAAGAGGTGCTCGGCAAGAAGGTATGGGCCCACTGGGTGTGGTGCAAGTACGCGATCGACTTCCTCAAGCAGGACGGCGAGTGGAGATTCTGGAAGTTCCGCTGCTACGAGCTCGCCCGTGCGCCGTTCGAAGAGAACTGGGTCAGCTTCGGCCTGAAGAACCAAGGCGCGTTCGACCTCGACCTCATGTACTTCGGCGACGACGGCAAGCCGGTGTTCATGCCGCCCGCCGACGAGCCCGTGCCGTCCGCCAACCATCCGTACAGCCCCGAGACCGTGCAGAAGCTCGAGCCGGTTCCGCCGGTCGCGCACGATCACTTCACCGACTCGTTCGCCTAGGAGCACACCATGGCCACTCACAACTCCCTCTTCTCCGAGAAGGACGTCCGTCGCACCGAGGACGGCATCGCGGTCTCCGTGCAACTGCCCTGGTATCGCAGCCTCTGGCTCTCGGCGGTCGACGATGTCGCGGCATCCGTCAACGGCGTCGCCGTTCCGAAGGAGGAGCTGCGCTTCGTGCTGCAGGGTCGCAGCTACCGCATCGAGGAACTGCCCGAGCAGTCCGAGACACTGTGGTTCGTCGCCGACCGCCCGGACGTGGTGATCCCGCTGGACCACACTCCCGCCGAGGGCGAGAAGCTCACCATCGAGGTCGTCCTGACGATGCGGCTGCTCTACATGCAGATCATGCCCGGCCAGGACGGCGGCCCCGGCCGGTACGTGACCAACCGCGTGCCGGTCGAGCGAGAGGTCGTGCTGGCATGACCCTGCGCGTCGCCATGATCGGCTACGGCTTCATGGGAGCCGCGCACTCGGTCGGCTGGCGGCAGGCGCCCCGGATGTTCCCCCTTCCCGACGAGGTCGAGATGTCGGTGATCGTCGGCCGCAACGCCGAGGCGGTCGCCGATGCGGCCACGCGTTGGGGCTGGCACGAATCGGCGAGCGACTGGCGCGAGGTCATCGCCCGTGATGACATCGACGTGGTCGACATCGTCACGCCGGGTGACTCGCATGCGGAGATCGCCATCGCCGCGCTCGAGGCGGGCAAGCACGTGCTGTGCGAGAAGCCGCTCGCCAACACCGTGGCGGAGGCGGAGGCGATGGCGGATGCTGCGTCCCGCGCCGCTGATCGGGGCATCCGCTCGATGGTCGGCTTCACCTACCGGCGCGTCCCCGCGGTGACCTTCCTGCGCGACCTCATCGCGCAGGGTGCGGTTGGGCGCATCGCGCAGGTGCGTGCCTCCTACCGCCAGGACTGGCTCGTCGACCCCGAGATGCCGCTCGGCTGGCGCCTGCAGAAGGAGCACGCGGGTTCGGGCGCACTCGGGGACATCGGCGCGCACATCATCGACATGACGCAGTTCGTCACGGGGCTCGATGTCGCGTCCGTGTCGGGCACGGTCGACACCATCGTCAGGCAGCGACCCCTGCAGGGGGCCGGGTCCGGGCTGTCGGGGACGGCCGCCGAAGGGTACGGCGAGGTGACGGTCGACGACATCGCCTTGTTCTCGGCCCGTCTCTCGACGGGTGCGCTTGTCTCGTTCGAGGCATCCCGCTTCGCGACCGGCCGGAAGAACGACCTCTCCATCGAGGTCTCCGGCGACAAGGGCGCCCTGCGCTTCGACCTCGAGGACCTCAACGCCCTGTGGTTCTACGACCGCACCGCACCTGAGTCGACGCAGGGGTTCACGCGGATCCTCGTCACCGAGCCGCAGCATCCGTACGTGGCGGCGTGGTGGCCGGCGGGGCACATGCTCGGGTACGAGCACGGGTTCAGCCACCAGGTCGTCGATCTCGTGACCGCGATCGCGGAGGGAACAGACCCTCACCCGTCGTTCGCGGAGGGGCTCTCCGTGCAACGGGTGCTCGCCGCCGTCGAGGAGAGCTCGGCGAGCGACTCCGCCTGGGTCCGCGTCGGCGCGGACATTCCGCAACTTCACTGAGGAGCTACAGACCATGACGCGACCGATCACTCTCTTCACCGGCCAGTGGGCTGATCTGCCGTTCGAGGAGGTGGCGCGCTTGGCGGGCGAGTGGGGCTATGACGGCCTCGAGATCGCGTGCTGGGGTGATCACCTCGATGTGTCGCGGTGGGACGACGCCGAGTATGTGCAGTCCCGCAAGGACATCCTGGAGCGCAATGGGCTGAAGGTGTGGGCGATCTCCAACCACCTCACCGGGCAGGCGGTGTGCGATGACCCGATCGATGCGCGTCATCGTGACATCCTGTCGGACCGGGTCTGGGGTGACGGGAATCCGGAGGGGGTGCGGCAGCGGGCGGCGGAGGACATGAAGAACACCGCCCGGATCGCGGCGAAGCTCGGGGTGTCGCAGGTCAACGGGTTCACGGGGTCGTCGATCTGGAAGGCGGTGGCGATGTTCCCGCCGGCGTCGGACGAGTGGATCGCGGCGGGGTACCGGGACTTCGCCGACCGGTGGCATCCGATCCTGGACGTGTTCGAAGAGGTGGGCGTGCGGTTCGGGCTCGAGGTGCACCCGAGCGAGATCGCGTACGACTACTGGACGGCCAA
>NZ_JSYE01000043.1:0-8155 GCF_054824025.1 Microbacterium sp. HJ5 | reverse complement strand
CGCCAAGACCGAGCTCGTCGTGATCGACGAAGACACCACCGTGCGCTCGTTCCAGCGCGAGCTGCGGTGGAATCAGGCGTACTACCGACTCGCTCAGAGCCTCTGAGCAGGCACACCCCCGAAGGAGCAAGCCATGGCGACAGATCAGGAGCACAACCGGCTCGAGCCGACGATCTACGACGTCGCCCTCCTCGCGGGCGTGTCGCACATGACAGTGTCCCGGGTCATCAACGGCGGCGAGTACGTTCGTCAACAGACGAGTGAGAAAGTCCTCGCAGCCATCCGCGAGCTGAATTACTCGCCGAACCAAGCGGCTCAGGATCTCGCCCGGCGCAATCCCAGACGGTGAGGAGGCCAGTCGGGAGGTCGACGCAGCCCACTGAATCGATCGCGGCCGAGGAAACCGCTGCTCGCCAGTCGCCGGAGTGACACCCGAAGGCCCTCGACGCGGAGGCGCGCGCCCGCGGCGTCGACGCGCTGGCCAATCGCACGGTCGAGGCGAGGGCAGCACAGGAGTATGGAAGGTGTCCGGTCGCTACGCGTGAGAACGTTTTGGGAAGAACTGACGTGCGTCGGGCACACCGATTCCGGTCGACGAAATAGCAGTCGCCGCGGAATCACGGGCGCGCACATCGGAACCAGCTCACGAAAGGCGCCGCGGCGGGAGTTCAAATCCCTCCGTCTCCGCCAGAAATCGCCCCGATCAGGGGCTATTTTAGTCTCCGCGTGAGAACGATTTGGGAAGAGTTTGCTCGCGGTTCGTCCGTCCGCGCGAGCTTGTCCGGCTGGCGGCGCCCGCCAGACCTCGGCGAGCCGCGAACTTGCGCCGATCTCAGCGGCATCGACGTGGCATGCAACGGCGGCGCACGAGGAGACGTGGGGATCGATTCGCTCCGTCTCCTCCGCCGAGCGTCGTGATGCTCTTTGTCGACGCGAAATGCGGCGTCGATCCGAGGTGCCGATGCGTCCGTAGCGAGGGGCCGGCGGCGCGATGGCGACTTCCCAGGACTGTGTCGCTCTGTGTTGAGTTCCTTGACGTCCGTGCGCAGAAGCAACGTCCAGCGGACGCCAATCGGGCCCAGAAGATCCAGGCCACCCTGCTCGCCGGATGCGCGCCGGATATTGATTGCTTGCCGAATGCTTCGCGGTCCGGCGGTCATGGATTACCGGTCCGCTCGCGCAGGTCAGAATGCGAAGTCACCGCAACAATCCCCTGAAGGCCATCGGAGCGCTCAGACGAGAACCGCCCGGGATTAGAGGTGGCATGCCGACTCAAGTGCTGGATCAGGCCCCTTGCTGAACCTACTTCACGCTGCCCTGGGTCAGTCCTTCAGTGAATCGGCGCTGAAAGATGAGGAACAGGATGCAGATCGGCAGGATGGCAAGGACCGCGACAGCACTCGTGAGGGACCAGTCTTGGCCGAAGCTTTCGGAGAATCGGTAGAAGCTGGTGGTCACCGGCAGCTTGTCCTGGTCCTGCAGCATGACGAAGGCGATCTGGAACTCCCCCCACACCGCGACGGCGACCACCAGGCCGACGGTCAGGAAGCCGGTCCACGAAATCGGCAGGATAATGCGAACCAGTACCTGCAGCTTGGTTGCGCCGTCGACGAACGCAGCTTCCTCGATCTCTTTGGGGATCCGGATCAGGTAGCTGCGGAGGAGGAAGATCGCGAGCGGCGAATTGATCGCGGTGTAGATGATGATCAGGCCGGCGAAGCTGTTGAGCAGTCCGAGGGTGCGCCATGTGAAGAACAGGGGCACCAGGTAAAGCCAGATCGGGAACGCTGTGACGGCGAGCATGTAGAACAAGACCGCGCCGCTACCGCGCGGTTCGAGTCTTGCGAGGCTGTACGCGGCGAGGCCGGACAGCACGAGCACGCAGAAGACAGTGGTGAAGACCAGGATGATGCTGTTGGTGGCGTGGAGGGCGAAGTCACTGTCCCGCCAGGCGGTCACGAAGTTGCTGAACTGCGGGTTCTGCGGAAGCCCGATGGGGTTGAGCGCGAGTTCGGTGCGGCTCTTGAGGGAGTTCGTGACGAGGACGAACAGGGGGAACGCCGCGAAGACGGCGAGGATGATCAGAGGGATGTGGCGGCCGACGCGTGCGGGCGTGGTGGCTGTCGTGGTCATCAGATCTCCCAGCCGCGTTTGCGCATGAGTATGAAAAGCCCGAGCAGGAAGCTGGCGAAGATTGCCATACTCACTCCCTGCGCGGCTGCGTAGCCGGCGTCGAACTCGGTGAATGCCGTCTTGTACACCAGGGTGCCGAGCACCTCGGAGGACCCGGCCGGCCCGCCCTGGGTGAGCACCCAGACGTAGTCGAAGACCAGGAACGACCAGATCCCGGTCATGAGGAACATGAAGATGAGCGTGGGACGGATCGCCGGGATCGTGACGTTCATGAGCTGATGCCAGAGGTTGGCGCCGTCAAGTCTCGCCGCCTCGTAGAGCTCGGTGGGGACGTTCTGCATCGCCACGAGGAGCAGCGTGGCGAGGAATCCCCAGTAGTGCCAGTTGTCGATGAAGGCGATGGTCCACAGCGCGGTGGACTCCTGTCCGAGGAGCGCCTTGTCGAATCCCTGGATGCCGAAGGTTGACAGGAACGAGGGGAGTCCCTTGTCGGGGTTGAGGATGAACTTCCAGACGCTGGCAACGACGACGCTGGGCAGCACGTAGGGGATGAAGTAGATCAGCCGGTAGAAGGTCGCGCCGCGACGCACCTGGCTCAGAAGGAACGAGGCACCGATCGCGAGGATGAACGGCACGGTCCAGAAGAACAGCAGCCACTTGATGTTGTTCGCCAGCGCGGTGAGGAAGTCGCTGTCCTGAAGCAGTCGCTGGTAGTTCTCCAGCCCCACCCACTCGGCATCGCCGATGCCGCTCCAGTCGGTGAAGGAGTAGTAGATGCCGCTGGCGGCTGGGAGGGCGACGGTGAACAGGTGGAGAGCGAGGACTGGGGCGATGAACGCCCAGGCCACCAGAGTTGCCCGCCGGCGGTTCACCGTGCGCCTGCGATGGGGTGCTGCGTCGGAGGAGGAGGGGCGCCGCCCGGGCACCGAGGTGCCCGGGCGGCTGAGGGTGAAGGTCACGACTGCTCCCGAGGAGGAAGCGGCGGGAGGTCGCCGCTGTCGCGCTCTTCCTCGTTGAGGGCCTGCACTCCGGCGAGGTAGTCCTCGACGGACATCGACCCGGACCAGACCTTCTCGATCTCCTCGTAGAGGAACTTGTCGGTTTTGGGCCCGAAGAACGCCCAGGTCAGGTAGCCGTAGTCGCCGTTGGCTGCAGCCTCGGCCACAGAGGCGTAGAGGCGAGCCTGACGGGGGTCGAGGCCCTCGAGCATCGATTCGTCGAGGCTCACCGGTCCCGGTGCGAAGCCGCAGTCCACCGCGAGCTGCGCCTGCGTCTCGGGATCGAAGATGTGGTTGAGTACATCGGCCGCGGCATCCTTGTTCTTGCTGGCGTTGTTGATCGCCCAGCTCGAGCCCGTTCCGATGCTGTAGAGCTCGCTGCCGTCCTCGGTCGGGAACGGCACCCAGTCCCATTCGTTGCCGGCGGGCTCGAAGAACGAGTCGATGTTGCTGAAGCGCCAGCTGCCCTCGATATTCATGCCGGCCTCGCCGGCACCGAAGCCGGCAAGGTACTGGTCGAAGGTGTTGGTGTAGTACCGGTCGAGGCCGCCTGCGAAGTAGCCGTTCTTCTGCCAGGTGTCGATGAGTTCGATGGACTCCACGAAGCCATCATCGGTGAATGACGCATCGCCTGACAGCGCCGCGTGAACTTCGTCGGCGCCGGCGAGACCGTTGAACAGGCCGCTCACGGACCATTCGTTCACGCCCTTCCACTCGGCATTGCCGGACGCGAAGGGGATGACGCCAGCGGCGTCGAGGGCGTCGGCTACTTCGACGAGTTCAGCCGTGGTGGTCGGCGCTTCCAGTCCGAGCTCCTCGAAGACGGTCTTGTTGTACCAGAGGATGATCGTCTCGAGCTCGCTCTGCAGGCTGTAAAGGGACTCGTCGTTGACGCCGGCCTCCAGCGCCCACGGGGAGATCGTGTCCGCCCAGCCGTACTCCTCGGCGTAGTCGTCCAGCGGCGCCAGGGCTCCTGCCTTGGCGTACTCCACCGTGTACGTGATGCCGGGTGTCATGATGATGTCGGGCCCGCCGCCGCCCGCGACGGCGGTCTTGGTCAGCGAGTCCCAGTCGGTCTTCAGCTCGACCTCGACGTCGACGTCCGGGTTGTCGTACGTGTCGGTCAGGGTCTCGACGAAGCACGGGTTCTCGGTGTTGTCGTCCATCCAGATGGTGACGGTCCCGGTGCCCTCGCCGGGACTGCTGTCCCCGGTGGCGGCGCATCCGGCGAGCCCGAGCGCAGCGAGCGCGACGACTGCGCCGGCCCGCATCCGTGTGGTTGCAGACATGTTGAAAACGTTCCTCTCCTTCGGGGAAGCGCCGCAGCGCTGAACCGGGTATCGGATGTAACCGGTTTCATCTTGCTTGGCATTTGTATCACAGTTCTCCCGCCTGCGCGACAGAATTTCTCGATGCTCTTGCTATCGATGAAACCGGTGTCGGCGCGAGTAGGCTCCGAGCGTGGACAAGAAAGTCACGATCTCGGACGTCGCGCGGCTTGCAGACGTATCGAAGGCCACCGTCTCACGGGTACTCAATCGACCCGAAATCGTCGCACCGGAAGTTCAGGCCCGAATCCGGCAGGCGATGGCTGAGCTGAACTACGCCCCCAACCGGCATGCGCGGGCGCTCAGCGGGGTGCGCACCAAAACGGTGGGGCTGCTCTTCTTCCGCGATCTGTGGGACCTCGTCCTCAATCCGTTCTGGGGCATGGCGACCTCCACGGTCTACGAGCACTTGCTCGCCAATGAGCTGGACTGCAACCTCATCGCTCTCGGCCACTCGATCACCTCCAGGGAACGATTCACAACCCCCGACAGGTATCGCCGGTTCTTTGCGACCCGCAACGTCGACGGGTTCCTCGTCGTGGGGCACATGAGCACGGATCAGGAGCGCTACCTCACGGAGAGCGAGCTGCCGGCCGTGATCTGGGGCAGGCCGGAGTTGCCGGACTCCCCACTGACATACGTCGACTCCGACCATCGGGCTGGAGCCGCACTAGCCGTGGACCACCTGGCCTCGCGCGGCCGGCGACACATCGCGACGATCACCGGTGATCTCGCGCTCGCCCCTGCACGCGATCGGCTGGACGGATACACGCGGGCGATGGCGCAGGCGCAACTGGCCCAGCACCAGTCCCTCGTCGCCCACGGCGACTTCACCCGCCGTTCCGGAGCGGACGCGATGAATTGGCTCCTCAACCGAAACAACGACCTCGACGCCGTCTTCGCAGCCAACGACGAAATGGCCATCGGTGCGCTCGAGGTCCTCGACCAGCGCGGTTACTCGGTGCCCGGACAGATCGCGGTTGTCGGATTCGACAACGTCGCGCTGCCCCAGCAGCGGACGCAGCGGCTGACGACGATCGGCCACGACTACAACCAGATCGGCGCGCAGCTGGTCGCGGGCCTCCTCGATCGGATGCAGGGGCTCCCGCACCAGCCCTCGGTGATCTCTCCTGTCCTG
Source organism: Microbacterium sp. HJ5 (assembly GCF_054824025.1). Classification (NCBI taxonomy): domain Bacteria; kingdom Bacillati; phylum Actinomycetota; class Actinomycetes; order Micrococcales; family Microbacteriaceae; genus Microbacterium; species Microbacterium sp. HJ5. Next base: position 2,558 of record NZ_JSYE01000043.1, on the reverse strand, counting down.
ATCCCCGGCGACACCGCCTGACACCGCGGCTTCGCGAGAGCACCAATCAGGGTGTTGCGCTCGCGCGCAGCCTCTGGCACGATGTAACCGGTTTCACGACGAGAGAGGGTTGGTATCGAATGCGCGCGGTTTCGCTGCTCGAAGAGGCGCAAGGGGAGCTGCAGGAGCGGGTGCTTCTGACGTTGATGGCCTTCGCGGCAGGGGACGCTTTCGGCGTCGCCTACGAGTACACGCCCGAGCCACTCCCCGTGGACATGTCGACGATGGGGGCGCGGGCGGATTGGCCACTGGGCGGCGTCAGCGACGACACCCTCCTGAGCCTGCTCACGATCTTCGCCACGACACCAGCCGACCCCGAGGGATCGGCGCGAGTATTCCTTCAGCGTCTGCGTCGTCAGGCGCACGAACTCCGCGGACTGGGGCCCACCACCCGCGCGGCGCTGGGCATGGACGTCGACCCTCAGCACGCCGGCATCGTAGGGCAGACAAACGGCGGCATGATGCGCACCAGCCTCCTCGGGCTGGGGTTCCCCGTCACGGCCGCCGAGCAGCGACGTCGCACGGTCGCACACTTGACCTGGCCGACGCATCAGCAACCCGCGGCGATAGCATGCGCGGTGCTGTGCTCTCGTCTGTATTCCGAGGCGGTCAGCACCGGCGTCGCCGGGGACATCCACGAGCTCCTGCGAAGTGAGGCCGCACAGCTTGACGAGCTGCCCGCAAGCGTCGCCGTTCAGCTGGATGCTCTTGAGACGTGGGTCCCGCCGACCGGGGGAGTTCCCCTGGAGCCGGGAGAGACCCTGTTGGCCGTGGTGTGGGTGGTGCGCCATTCCAAGACGCTCGAAGACGCGTACCGGTTGGCATGCGAGCTCGGCGGAGACACGGATACCGTCGCCGCGCTGGCTGGCGGCCTGGTCGCGGCGCGAAGCGGGGACGACGACGAACTGCTCGAACTGCCCTGGATCGATGACGTGCTCTGGTCGGAGGTTCGCGACCTGCGCGACGCGGCCGAAGTGCTGACGCAGATGCGGACAGAGAATTGAACTCCGGGGCTTGTGCGCGGGTCTGGGTGGTCGGCGCCATCGCGTGGGACACCGTGGTGCACGTCGACACGTACCCCGCGCCCGGCGGCTTCACCCGGGGCGCTCGAAAGATCGAACGCCCCGGCGGCTCTGCGGCAAATGTGGCGCAGGCGCTGGCCTCGTCCGGGGTGGAGGTCGGGTTCGTCACGGTGCTCGGCCGCGATGATCGCGGGCAGCGGCTCCACCAGACGCTGCTGGACAGCGACGTGGCCCACCTCGAGATCCAATGGGTCGAAGGAGAGAGCGAACACGTCATCGTTCTCGTCCACGACGATGGCGACCGCACCATCCTCGGCCTGACACCCGACCGATCAGCCGAGATCGACCTTTCGCAGGTCCCGCTCCGTCCGGAGGACCTCGTCGTGTTCGTGGTGTGGGACAGGCGATACCTCGCAGCGCTCGAACTCGCACAAGCCGCTGGCTGCACGACGATCGTCGGACTCGGTGCCGTGGAAGACCCGCGGGTGCGTCACGCCGATATCGCCTTCGGTTCCCACGCCGACATCCGCCCCGACACCGACCTCACCGCCGCACTCCACCGCTTCGATCGCATCGTGATGACTCACGGCGCACGCGGGGCCCGCCAACACGACCCCGAGCACTCGCTCACCCAGGAAGCCGCCCCCGCAAAGGTGGTGGATACCACCGGCGCGGGCGACGCATTTCTCGCCGGCTACCTCGCCGCGTACGCACGAGGTCTGACCGATGGTCGAGTCGGCCTCCAAGCGGGCGCGCGGTGGGCCGCGGCGATGGTCCAGACCGAGTCTTCGATCCCGCCCGCCTGCGGAGCGGTCAGCGGGATCGAGGAGATCCTCAGCCCCGAGCCGGTGCGCTGAGGCCCGCCTCGCGCCCGAGTGGCGTGGTGTACGGGTTCTCACGGCTCGATGGGTCAGATCCAGAACGGCATGCTCGCGACGCCTATGCCGAGCAGGATGAAGATCATCGCGATCGGCGCGGAGCCTCCGACTGTTCCCGTGCCGAAGCGATCGACCAGTCTTTGCAGGGTGTGTCGGACGCGGTCGCGGGCGACGAGGCCGACGGTCAGCAGGATCAGGCAGGGTAGGCAGTAGATGACGGTGTACCCAGCGATGACCGTGAGGCCCACCCCCGCGCTGATCTCGTTGCTGACGAGGCGTTCGATCGCGATGAAGTAGGGAAAGGCGTTGGGGAGGTCTGCGGCGGTGAGCAGCACGCCGAAGGGGAGCGCGGTCCAGGGGCTGAACCAGGCGGGAAGCGTGATGGACTGGCGGGGTCGGTCGGTGAATCGTCGGATGCCGGCGACCACCAGCGCGATGCCAGCGGCACCGAAGGCTAGGTAGCGCAGGCCGATGACGATGCCGTCGACGGCGCCCGCCGCGGCGCCGGCGGTGAGGAAGAGCGCAGCTCCTACGGAGAACACGGTGATCGCCGCGCCGAGCACGGCAGCGCCTGCCAGAAGACCCGGACGCTTCGGGGCGGCGATGAGGATGAGCGTGA
>NZ_JSYE01000042.1:0-5165 GCF_054824025.1 Microbacterium sp. HJ5 | reverse complement strand
AGGCATCCGTCGACGCCGCGAAGGTCGACAGCGCTCCCGCCGACGCGGGTGCCGCGCCCGCCGAGGGTGACGCCCCCGCAGCCGAGGGCGACGCGGCCGAGCAGGCCGGCGACGAGGCCCCGAGCCGCAGCCGGAGCCGGAGCCGGAGCCGGAGCCGCAACCGCAACGGCAACGTGCAGGGCAACCAGAACGCGCAGGGCCAGAACGGTCAGCAGAACAACGCGAAGGACACCGGCCCCGCCGCCGCGTCAGAGGGCGACGACGACCAGGCGCAGGGCGCCGGCCGCGGTCGCCAGCGCAACAAGCGCCGTGGCGCGACCCAGACCGGTGACGAGTTCGAGACCGAGATCGGCGAGGACGACGTCCTCATTCCGATCGCGGGCATCCTCGACGTGCTCGACAACTACGCCTTCGTGCGCACGTCCGGCTACCTGCCCGGCACGAGCGACGTCTACGTCTCGCTCGGCCAGGTCAAGAAGTACAACCTGCGCAAGGGCGACGCCGTCGTCGGCGCGATCAAGCAGCCCCGCGAGGGCGAGCAGTCGAGCCGCCAGAAGTACAACGCGCTCGTCAAGGTCGACGCGATCAACGGCCTGTCGGTCGACGACGCCGCGACCCGCGTCGAGTTCGGCAAGCTCACCCCGCTCTACCCGCAGGAGCGCCTGCGCCTCGAGACGGCGCCCGAGAAGCTGACGCAGCGCATCATCGACCTCGTCGCGCCGATCGGCAAGGGCCAGCGCGGCCTCATCGTCGCGCCGCCCAAGGCCGGCAAGACGATCGTGCTGCAGCAGATCGCCAACGCCATCGCGATCAACAACCCCGAGGTCCACCTCATGGTCGTGCTCGTCGACGAGCGCCCCGAAGAGGTCACCGACATGCAGCGGACGGTCAAGGGCGAGGTCATCGCCTCGACCTTCGACCGTCCCGCCGAAGACCACACGACGGTCGCCGAGCTCGCCATCGAGCGCGCGAAGCGCCTCGTCGAGCTTGGCCGCGACGTCGTCGTGCTGCTCGACTCGATCACGCGTCTCGGCCGTGCGTACAACATCTCGGCGCCCACCTCGGGCCGCGTGCTCACCGGTGGCGTCGACGCGTCGGCGCTCTACCCGCCCAAGCGATTCTTCGGCGCGGCGCGGAACATCGAGAACGGCGGATCCCTCACGATCCTCGCGACCGCGCTCGTCGAGACCGGCTCCAAGATGGACGAGGTCATCTTCGAGGAGTTCAAGGGCACCGGCAACAGCGAACTGCGCCTGAACCGCCAGCTCGCCGACAAGCGCATCTTCCCCGCCGTCGACGTCAACGCGTCGTCGACGCGTCGCGAGGAGATGCTGCTGTCGAACGACGAGGTCAAGATCACCTGGAAGCTCCGCCGCGCGCTCGCCGGCCTCGAGCCCCAGCAGGCCCTCGAGGTCGTGCTCGGCAAGCTCAAGGAGACGCAGTCGAACGTCGAGTTCCTCGTTCAGATGCAGAAGTCGATCCCGGCGCCCACCACCGGTCACGGCGGCGGACGCAGCCACGCGGACGACAACAGCATCCGCTGAGCCTCGGAGAGGACCTTCGTGTTCGATTCCGTCAAGGCGCTGATCGAGGAGCACAGCGCGGTTCAGGAGGAGCTCTCCGACCCCGCCGTGCACGCCGACGCCGCGCGCGCCAAGCGGGTCAACCGTCGCTACGCCGAGCTGTCGCGCATCGTGAAGGCGAACGAGGACTGGGTCGCGGCATCCGACGATCTGGAAGCCGCTCGTGAGCTGGCCAAGGAGGACGACTCCATCGCGGCCGAAGTGCCCGCGATGGAGGAGGAGCTCGCGTCCGCTCAGGAGCGGCTGCGGCGCCTGCTCATCCCGCGCGACCCCGACGACGCGCGCGACGTCATCATGGAGATCAAGCAGGGCGAGGGCGGCGCCGAGTCGGCGCTGTTCGCGGCCGACCTGCTGCGCATGTACCTGCAGTACGCGGCGTCGAAGGGCTGGAAGACCGAGCTGCTCGAGCGCAACGAGTCGGACCTCGGCGGCTACAAAGACGTCCAGGTCGCGATCAAGGGCTCGTCGTCCGACCCCGCGCAGGGCGTGTGGGCGCACCTCAAGTACGAGGGCGGCGTGCACCGCGTGCAGCGCGTGCCGGCGACCGAGTCGCAGGGGCGTATCCACACGTCGACGACCGGCGTGCTCGTGTTCCCCGAGGTCGATGAGCCCGACGAGATCGAGATCAACCAGGCCGACCTGAAGATCGACGTCTTCCGCTCGTCCGGCCCCGGCGGGCAGTCCGTGAACACGACCGACTCCGCCGTGCGCATCACGCATGTGCCGACGGGCATCGTCGTGTCGATGCAGAACGAGAAGTCGCAGCTGCAGAACCGCGAGGCCGGCATGCGCGTGCTCCGGGCGCGACTGCTCGCCCGCCAGCAGGAGGAGCGCGAGGCTGCGGCATCCGATGCCCGTAGATCGCAGATCCGGGGCATGGACCGCTCCGAGCGCATCCGCACGTACAACTTCCCCGAGAACCGCATCGCCGACCACCGCACCGGATACAAGGCGTACAACCTCGACCAGGTGATGGACGGAGCGCTCGAGCCGATCATCGAGTCGGCGATCTCCGCCGACGAAGAGGCGCGGCTCGCGGCCCTCGGCTCCGACGACTGACCGCCCGGGTCTGGTGCCGCGCACCCGCCTGGGCTACGGTCGGCGGGGTCGGAAGGAGCGCCGTGTCCTCGTTCGTCTTCACGTCGGAGAAGGGCGTCGCGCTGCACGTCGGCAGACAGGGCGACGGGATGCCGCTCCTCGGCCTCCACGGCGGATACTCGACGCGCGGTGAGATCGAGGCCATCCTCGACCTCGTCCTCCCCGAGACGCCCGCGTTCGAGCGGTGGACGCCCGACCTGCCCGGCATGGGCGACAGCGTGGGTTCGTCCGTCGACAGCACGACCGACGTCGTCGACGCGCTGTGCGCTTTCGTCGACGCCGAGCTGCCCGACGGCCGCTTGGTGCTGGTGGGTCACTCGCTCGGCGGGTACCTGGCGCGCGCCGTCGCCGCGCGCATGCCCGGCCGGGTCGCGGCACTGGCGGTCTTCAACCACGTCCCCGCCCAGGAGGTCGCCGAGCCGGCGACCGTCGTCGCGTCGGACCCGAACGCCCTGGCATCGCTCGACCCGGCGCAGCGCGGAGAGTTCGAGGGCTACTTCGTGTGGCACACCCCCGAGATGGTCGAGCGCTTCCGCGCCGGTGTGGCGCCGTCGCTCGGGCGTTACGACGGAGAGGTCGTCGGTCGGATCATGGAGACGTCGGGCGCACCCGTCGGCACCGCCGCCGACGACGTACCGACCCTCGTCGTGCTCGGACGCCGCGACAGCCTGCTCGGCTATCGCGCGCAGCTGGCCGAGGCGGCGTCGTGGTCGCGATCCACGGTGGTGGTCGTCGAGGACGCCGGCCACGCGCTCCCGCACGAGAAGCCCGAGCTGGTGCGTGCGCTCCTCGGCGACCTCTTCGCGCGGGCCGGGCTCGTGCCCTGACCGGCGCGGCGGGGCGAGGCATCCGCTCCCCGTCGTCTGCGGGCGCTAGCCTGAGCGCGTGCTCACCCTCGTCATCCGCGCCCTGATCTTCCTGGTGTCGGCGTTCCTCGGGCTCGTCGCCGCCGACCTGCTGCTGCCGGGCTTCTCGCTGCACTGGAACGACTGGTGGGGCATCCTGCTCGCCGTCGTGATCTTCGCCGTGCTGCAGAGCGTCCTCGCGCCTTGGCTGTTCACCATCACGCGCCGGCATGCCAACGCCCTCATCGGAGGCATCGGCCTGCTTTCGACCTTCGTCGCGCTGCTCATCGCAGTGCTGATCCCCGCCGCGGGCATCGGCATCGACGGCCCCGTGGCGTGGATCATCGGCACCCTCGTCGTATGGCTCGTCACGGCTCTCGCGACCTGGCTGCTCCCGCCGCTCTTAATCAAGAAGAAGCTCGACCAGCGCCGGCCCTGAGCCCCTGCCCCTTCCTCCCCAGCCCGCCCGCCGCCCCTCCCGTCGCCGGCTCTTTCTGTACGAGATCGACCTTCACACGTGCGCCGAAGGTCGATCTCGCACAGAAACGCGCGGGGTTCGCGCGTGGTGGGCCTGTGGGACCGCGCGCGTGGGCGGGGGGCGGGGCGGGCAGGGTGGTCGGATGCCTCGCCTCGAGCTCCCCGGACACCTCGGCCCTTCGTTCTCCGTCGCCGATGCGCGCGGGTCGGGTGTGGGCGAAGGGCGCCTGCGCGGCCCCGATCTGGAGCGCCTGTCGCACGGGACGAGGATCGTCGCCACCGCCGCGCCGCGCGGCCTCGGCCTCGCCCAAGGGCGTGCCTTCGACCTGCGCCGGCGCATCGACGCGTACCTCCCCGCGATGCCGCCGGATGCGTTCTTCGCGGGGCCGACGGCGGCGGCGCTGCACGGATTGCCGCTGCCGCCGGCCGGACCGATTCCCCTGCACGTCGGGGTTCCCCACCCGCGGAGCGCGCCGCGGCGCGCGGGAGTCGTCGGCGTGCAGGTCCTTCCGCACCTGGTGGGCACGACGACGGTGGACGGCGTCCGCATCACCGACCTCCCGACGACCTGGGCGATGCTCGGCCGTCATCTCGGGCTGTACGACCTGGTGGCGGTGGCCGATGCGATCATCCGGGTGCCGCGGCATCCGGGTGGGTTCCGCCCACCGTCGGGACCCGCGCGCGGCACCCGGGAGCAGCTGCGCGCGGCCATCGACGCCGGTCATCGCCGTGGCAGCGCGATGCTGCGCCGCGCCCTGGACCGTGCCCGCGACGGGGTGTCCTCGCGGCCGGAGTCGTGGCTCCGGCTCGTGCTGGTCGACGGCGACCTGCCCGAGCCGGTGCTCGACCACGACGTCTACACGCCCCATGGCCAGTGGATCGGATGCTCGGAACTCGCGTACCCCGAAGCGAAGGTGGCCGTCGAGTACGAGAGCGACGGCCACCTCACGCGGCGTCAGCTCGAGCGCGACATCGACAAGTACACCGCTTACAGTGCGGCGGGGTGGCGTACCGTCCGGCTGACCTCGACCCACGTCTTCACCGTGCCGCGCGAGGCTGTGCGTCGCGTGCGCGTTGCACTGCAGCATCCCTCTGTATGAAAACGACGTTCGAGGCGCCCGGGAAGGTCGGTTTCGTACAGAAACGGGGAGAGGGGGAGAGG
>NZ_JSYE01000041.1:175-17899 GCF_054824025.1 Microbacterium sp. HJ5 | reverse complement strand
GGACTGCGAGCGACAGATACTGGGACACGGCTGAAGGGAAAGGGTGGATGCTGTGAACCCGACGCTCATCACGAACGTCGGCGAGCTGACGACCAACGTCGACCGCGAGGGCGACCCGACGGGCACGCTGCGCGACGCCGCCGTGCTGGTCGAGGGCCCCCGCATCGCGTGGGTGGGGTCCGCCGCCGACGCCCCGACGGGGATCGCCGACACCGTCGACGCCGGCGGCCGGGCGGTCATCCCGGGCTTCGTCGACAGCCACACCCATCTCGTCTTCGGCGGCGACCGCGCCGACGAGTTCGAGGCGCGCATGACCGGTACCCCCTATGCCGCGGGCGGCATACGCCGCACCGTCGCGGCCACCCGCGCCGCGAGCGACGAGGAGCTGCGAGCCCGGCTCGCAGGCTTCGTCCACGAGCTCCACGCCCAGGGAACCACCACCTTCGAGGTGAAGACCGGCTACGGACTCTCCGTGCACGACGAGGCGCGCCTCGCCCGGCTCGCGGCGGAGGTCACGCCCGAGGTCACATTCCTCGGCGCGCACGTCGTTCCCGCCGACCACGCCGACCGGCGCGCGGAGTACGTCGACCTCGTGGTCGGCCCGATGCTCGAGGCCGTTCGACCGCACGCCCGCTGGATCGACGTCTTCTGCGAGCGCGGCGCGTTCACGCCCGACGAGAGCCGTCGCATCCTGGCCGCCGGGGTCGCGCACGGGCTCCTGCCGCGCGTGCACGGCAACCAGCTCGGGCACGGGGAAGGGGTCCGACTCGCCGTCGCGCTGGGTGCGGCATCCGTCGACCACTGCACGTATCTGGACGACGCGGACGTCGCGGCGCTCGCGGGCGCGCACACCGTCGCGACGCTCCTCCCGGGCGTCGAGTTCTCGACGCGCCAGCCGTACCCCGACGCGCGCCGGCTCATCGACGCGGGGGTCACCGTCGCCCTCGCGAGCGACTGCAACCCGGGGTCGAGCTTCACCAGCTCGATGCCGCTCATGATCGCGCTGGCCGTGCGCGAGATGGGGATGACGCCCTCCGAGGCGGTCTGGGCGGCCACCGCCGGCGGCGCTCGAGCCCTGCGACGCGACGACGTCGGCCTCATCGCACCCGGCGCCCGCGCCGACCTCGCGCTGCTCGACGCCCCCACCCGCGTGCACCTCGCCTACCGGCCCGGCGTCCCTCTGATCGCGGGCGTGTGGAAGGACGGCGGGCGGCTCTGACACGGCGCCGTTCCGACACCGGCGCCGGACGCAGACCGTGCCCACAGCAGCCTCAGCCCGCGACGGCCTCGATCTCGAAGACGCGCTCCTGCGCGGCATCCGATTCCCACGGCCGCTGCAGCGTGAACGTCACCTCGTACGTGCCCTCGGCCTGGGCGACCAGCGTGAACACGACCTGGTGCGGCGAGCCGGGAGGCGCCCCGGCCTCCGGCGGGAGGCTCTCGCGAGTCTCGAGCCGGAGACCGGGCGGCATCTCACCGAGCCGCCACTCGTAGCCCGCGCCGCCGGATGACTCCAGCGCGATGCGGACCGGTTCGTCGACGACGGCGGTGAGGTGCTCCATGACGGCTCCGTCCGATCCGGTCAGATCGTCCACTTGTGGTACATGTGGCTGTCGGTCCCCATCACGAACGTGTCGATCCGGTTCGCCGCCCACGAGCTGGCTCCGACGCCCGAGCTGAGGATACCGCCGAGGTCCTGCCAGTCGACCCACACGCTGCCGTTCCACGCCTTGTGGTACATGTGCGAGTCGGTGCCGCGGGCGAACACGTCGACACGGTTCGGACCCCACGAGACCGCTCCGGGCGCCTCGGTGATGATGCCGCCGAGGTTCTCCCAGCCGCGCCACGCGGTTCCGTCCCACCACAGGTGCCACAGCGCGTAGTCGCCGCCCCGTGCGAACACGTCGATGCGGTTCGGCCCCCACGACACCGCCGCCGGCTCGGACGTGAGGAAGCCGCCGAGGCTCTCCCAGCCGCTCCAGCCGCCCTGGAACCACTTGTGGTACAGCTTGTGATCGGTGCCGACGCCGAAGATGTCGAGGCGTCCCGACCCCCAGCTGCTGATCGCGGGGCCGTCCTGGATGATGCCGCCGAGGCTCTCCCAGCCCTTCCACGAAGAGCCGTCCCACCAGCGGTGCCACACGGCCGAGTCCGTGCCGCGCGCGACGACGTCGATGCGGTTCGGCCCCCACGACTCCGCCTGCGGGCGCGAGGTGAGGATGCCGCCGAGGTCCTCCCAGCCGCTGAACTGCGTGCCGGGGAGCTTGACCCCCGCCGCGCCGTGGAACGGATAGGTGGTGTCGATGCCGGCCTGACCGTAGGCGATCTTGAAGTAGCCGCCGTCACCCCAGCCGGTGCCCCAGCTGTTCTTGGCGATCCACGCCTGCTCCGCCTCGGAGTATCCGATCACCAGCACGCAGTGCAGGCCCGCGAGCCCGCCCGTGGTGTGGCGGTAGACGCCGCTCGAGTAGTAGAAGAAGTCGTCGTAGACCTCCATGACCGCCGAGACGGGACCCTTCGTCGTGAGGTGGTTCTTGCGCTCCGCGGCGCTCGTGAGCGCGTTCCACGACGTGATCTTGACGGCCCGCTTGTCGCGGTCCGGCACGAGCTTGCACACGGGTGCTCCGCCGGCGCCGGTGAACGCCGTCGAATACGGGAACGCCGCCTCGTCGGGGATGCCCCGGGCCTTGATCTCGTCGAGCGCCTGCGACGGCCACCAGCCGTTGCAGTTCGCCCCGTGGTTCGAGCAGAAGTGCAGGTCGGCCTCGGAGAGGTCGAGTCGCTGCCCCTTCTCGATGGACGCCATCGACTCGACGAGGCCCGTCGTGCAGAACGAGACGCACGAGCCGCAGTTGCCCTGGTCCTTGGGTGGCGTGACGTGGTTGCCGTTGCGATTGCGCCAGTCGACGGCGGGATCGAACGCGGGCGGCGGACCGGCGACCGACCGCGGCGCCATCTCGGCGCGCAGCGCTGCCTCGTCGACGACGACGCCCAGCATCCGCTTCTTCTTGGCCTCCGAGAGCGTCGCCACGACGTTCTCGCGCGCAACCCACGTGAGGTTGCTCGCGCGGATCGACGAAGTGAGCTCTGCGATGTCCAGTTTGGGCATGGCACTACCTTCCTTCCCAACACAGGTGGTTGTGTGCCGGGAAGGAGGGGACGGCCGGAGCCGCTGATACGGTCCGGATCAGCGCAGGAGGTTCAGCGCGGCGTGTCGAGGTTCCACTCGTCGGGGTCGACGGCTGTGGCGATCGCCCACTCGTCGGTGCTCCACGAGAACGTGGCGACGGCGCACGTGGGCATGCGCGCGATGCCGCCGCCCGAGAGCCGCTCCGCGAGCGCGGTCATGCCGGGGTCGTGGCCGACGACCATGACCCATGCGGCACGCGATTCGACGGCCGCGTTGAGGATCCTCGAGGCGCCCGCGCCGTACAGCTCCTCCTGCTCCTCGACGGCCACGCGGGTCGCCTCGCTGAAGAACGTCGCGGTGGTGCGCGCCCGCAGTGCGGTGCTCGACAGGATCACCGCCGGCCGCCACCCGGCGCTCTCGGCGAACGCCGCTGCCATGCGCGGGGCGTCGGCGAGCCCGCGCTCGTTGAGCGGCCGGTCGTGATCGTCGAGCGACGAGTCCCCCCAGTCCGACTTCGCGTGCCGAACGAGTGCCAGCCGGATCATGCGGCCACCGCCTTTCCTGCGAGGAGCTCGAGCACGCACAGCGCCGCGAGGCGCACCGTGCGTCCGTCCGGGGCATCCGCCGTCGCATCGACCTCGACGATGTCGGCGCTGCGAAGGCGGGGATCGGATGCCGCGGCTCGAACGAGCCCGCGGAGCTCCCACGCGGCGAGCCCGCCGGGCACCGACGCGGGGCACCCGGGCGCGACCGAGCGGTCGCACACGTCGACGTCGATGTCGAGGTGGACGGTGCCGCCGTCCGCACCCGCGATGTCGAGCGCCTCGGCCATGACGTCCTGCGGTCCGCGGCGGCGCACCTCGTCGAGGGAGACGACCGTGACGCCGAGGTCGGCCGCACGCTGCGCGTAGGCGACGGAGTTCGCGAAGTCGGCGATCCCGAGCTGCACGATGCGGCGGGGGTCGAGGCCGTCCTCGACGAGCCGTCGGACGGGCGAGCCGTTGGACACCCCGTCGCGCAGGTCGAAGTGCGCGTCGATCGTGATGAGGCCGGCCGCGCCGGCGCCCTGCGCGACGGCGTACGTCGCGGAGTTGTCGCCTCCGAGCGCGACGACGAGCCCGACGTCCTCGATGAGCTCGCGGACGGCGGAGCGGACGGATGCCTCGCCCTGCGGCCCGTCGGGCGAGGCGACGTCGCCCGCGTCGACGATGCGCAGCGCCTCCGACAGGTCGACCGGCGGGGGACCGAGCAGCGTCGGGCTGTACCGGCGGAGTGCCTCGCGCACCGCGGCGGGCGTGGCGTGGGCGCCGGTCGGCGAGAGCGACGTGCGCCAGGCCGGCACGCCGAGGATCGCGGCATCCCACCCCCGCGTGCCGTCGGGAGCGGGCCAGCCTCCGGCGCGCGGCCAGAGCGGATCGTGCGAGAGGGTCACAGCGACGACGCTACTCCGGCTGTCACACCGAGACGTAGACCCACGCGGTGCGCCCGCTCGCGAGGACCACGGAGACCCGCCGATAGAGCGCGACCTCGTATTCGTCGGAGGCGTCGAGCTCGTCGTCGGTGACGCGCAGCACCTTGCCGACGACCTTGTCGCGCGGTGAACCCGTGGCCCGGACGATCGGGTGGACCGCGAGGCCCGACAGATCGACGACGCGTGGGTCCTCGATCTCGGCGTAGTCGACGGTGTAGCCCGGCAGCACATCGTCGTCGGCCTCGAGCAGCCGGCCGAAGGTATCGAGCTGCACCTCGGGATGCTGGAGCGTGCCGTAGCTGAACAGGAGGTGCATCGGCTGGTCTGAGGCCACGGGATCAGGCTAGCGAGCGTCAGCCCAGGAGCGCGTGGGCGATCGAGAAGATGACGAGACCCGCGAGGGCGCCGACGATCGTGCCGTTGAGCCGGATGTACTGGAGGTCGCGGCCCACCATGAGCTCGATCTTCTCCGTGGTCTCTGCGGGATCCCACCGCTCCACCGTGTCGGCGATGATCGATGCGATGTCGTGGCGGTAGCGGTCGACCAGGAAGACCGCGGCGTCGGTCACCCACGTGTCGACGCGGCGCTGGAGCGCGGCATCCGTTGTCAGTCTCGTGCCGATCTCGGAGAGCGCCGTCGCGGCCCGGCGGCGCAGGCCGCTGTCCGGATCGGCCAGCGACGCGAGCAGTCCGGCCTTCGCGGTGTTCCACGCCTCGGCCGCGAGCTCCCGCACGCGCGGACTGTCGAACATCGCCGCCTTCGCGTCCTCGAAGCGGCCGATGGTGGCGGGGTCGTGCTGGAGGTTGTCCGCGAGGCGGTCGAGGTAGCCGTCGATCGCGCGACGCGCCGGATGCCCCGGATCGCGCTGCACCGCGGCGATGAAGTTGACCGCCTCCTTGTAGACCGTGTCGTCGACGAGCCGCTGCGCCACCGAGGGCAGCCACGACGGCAGTCGCCGGGAGACCAGTCCGGTGAACGCGGGCTGATTGGCTGCGAGCCAGGCCCCGATGCTGTCGACCGCCATGTCGACCGCGCCGTGGTGGGCGCCCGATTCGACGATCCGGCCCAGCCACGCGCCGAGCGGCGGTCCCCACTCGGGCGAGATGAGGTGCTCGCGGGCGAGGTCTTCGATGACGCTCTGGACGTCGTCGTCGCTGAGCGCCTGGAGCACTCCGGAAGCCATGACGGATGCCTCGGCCGCCACCCGCTCGGCATGGGCCGGCTCGCTCAGCCACTCGCCGAGCCGCGCAGAGACCGCCGTGGCCTCGAGCTTGGTGCGCACGACGTCGGCGCGCAGGAACTCCGTCTCGACGAACTCGCCCAGGTTCTGCCCGATCTCGTCCTTGCGACGCGGAATGATCGCCGTGTGCGGGATGGGGATGCCGAGCGGATGGCGGAACAGCGCCGTCACCGCGAACCAGTCGGCCAGCGCACCCACCATGCCGCCCTCGGCGAAGGCGCGGACGTAGGCGAGAGCCGGAACCTGCTCCTGGAACGCGAACGCGATCACGAACAGCATCGCCATGAACAGCAGCGCGCCGAGCGCCACGCCCTTCATCAGGCGCAGACCGCGGCGGCGCTCCTGATCGGCCGGGCTCAGCAGGTGCGTCGGCGTCCGGGACATGGGCTCATCCTCGCACGCTGCTTTTCGGGTGCGTGATATCTTGACTGCTCGGCCCTCCTCGCTCGGGCTCGAAGTGGAAACCGACGTCGCCCCGGCCCTCGCCGTCGACGCCGAAACGGGGAGACGTGCATGGCAGACGTGCTTTCGCTGCGCCAGTCGGGCTTCGACGCCGTGGAGCAGACCTGGCGCGAGTTCGTGCCTTCGGCGCGGCTGCGCGATCCGGGTCCGGAGGGTCGAGCCGAGCTGGCGTGGCAGTCGGCGGCGCTGGAAGGCATCTCGGTCGTCGCGTACCAGCTGACGGGGAATGTGCGGTCGGCGATCGAGCCGCTGTCGCAGCTCATGGCCTGCCGGGTGGCGACCGACTCCGGCTGGGTCGGCGCGCCGCGGCGCGAGTACGACGTGGCCCTGCCGTGGGCGTCGTCCGGCGCCGTCACTGAGGCGGGGTGGGACGGCCCCGCGACCGTGAGGGCGTTCGTCTTCGAGCTCGATCACGCGCAGGAGGCGGCGCGGCGGATGTCAGGCGACGACGGGCTCATGCTCGAAGTGCTCGATCCGGCGCCGCGAAATGCGGCCGCCGGCGCCCACTGGGAACGGGCGCACTCGTACGTGCTCGCTGGGCTGGTCGCCTCGTCCCGGACCGGCACGCCGGAGCCCCTGCTCGAATCGGAGCTGCGGCGTCACGCGCTCCACGCGACCCTGACCACCTTCTGCACGAGCTTCGCCGACGCGCTCGAGCGGGGCGGGCAGAAGCGGCCCGCGCCGCTCTCGGTGCGGCGCGCGATCTCGTTCATGGAGTCGCACGCCGCCGAGCCCGTGACCATCGACGACATCGCGGTCGCGGCGGGCATGTCGACCCGGGGGCTGCAGGCCGCGTTCCGGCGCGCGATGGGCACCACGCCGACCGAGTACCTCCGCGGCCTGCGTCTTGCGGGCGCGCACGCGCAGCTGAAGGAGGGCGGCCCTCTTACGGTTGCGGAGATCGCCAGAGCGTGGGGTTTCGCGCACCCCTCGCGCTTCGCGTCGCACTATCGCGCGCGCTACGGCCGGAGCCCGAGCGAGACCCAGCGCCAGGGCTGAGCGCCCGCAGCGCTACGACGGGACCGCCGCGCCGTCCGGCTTCACCGGCGTGAGGACGGGCCCGCCGGACAGGTGGACCTGGTCGGCGACCAGCGTGATGCCGCCCGACGAGTTCGCCGAGTTGGCGAGCTCGGCGATCCAGGCGCGGTCGAGCGCCGTGGGCTCAGGGTGCTCGAACACGAAGCGCAGCGGAATGGAAGGGTGCAGCCAGATCGTGCTGCGTCCGCCGGGCTCGTCGTCCTGATGCCGCCACGACACCGTGAAGCTCTCGCTGCGTCGCAGCTTGGTCGCGATCACGATCTTGAGATGTGCGAGCGCGACGTCGTCGATGTGGACGGGAGTCTCCGAGCCCCCGTAGAACATGGTTCCCATCCGAACTCCTCGAGACCGCGGTCGGGTCGACGTGCTGTCGATCCGAACGTATCCGGGCCCCGAGGCGAACGCCGACCGCGCGCCCGGTTCGCGCACGACACGGCCGGAAGGCGCACGCGGCGATCCGTGTGCCGCACCTGCTCAGTCGTCGAGGGGTCCGAGCCACGCCGTCGCGACGGTGGAGTGCGCCGACTCCGGATCGCTCGGGTGGAACAGGCCTGCGAGCACGTCGCGGTAGAGGCGTCCGAGCTCGTTCGACGCGAAGTACGACGACCCGCCCGCGACCAGGACGGCGTCGTCGACGACGGCCTTCGCCGCGGTGACCGCGCGGTGCTTCACCCCCGCCAGCAGCGAGAACCACCGCGCGCCGTGGTCGGCCCGCTGGTCGACATCCCCGGCGAGCGCGTCGAGCTGCGGCGGCAGGGCGTCGTACGCGAGCGCCATGCCGGCGATCCGCCGGCGGATGTCGGGGTCCTGGCTGTAGGGCTTGCCGGTCCGCTTCGACGTGCGGTTCGACGCCGCGGTGACCGCGAGGTCGAGCGCTCGCCGAGCGATGCCGGTGTAGACCGACGCGAGCAGGATCTCGAAGACGCTGAAGATCCCGAAGATGAGCGGGTCGGGATTCGGGCCCGGATCGATGCGCCGCGCCACCCGGCCCGCCGGGGCGACGGCACCGTGCAGCTCGGTCGTGCGGGACTGCGTACCGCGCATGCCGAGCGTGTCCCAGTCGTCGCGCGTGACCACGCGCCCCGCCGCCTCCTCCGACCGCGGCACGAACGCGTAGACCATCTTCGGCCCGTCCGGCGAGGACGTGTCGAGTCCGTGCAGCCCGAGCTGTGTCCAGACCGGGGCGAGCGAGGTGAAGATCTTCGTGCCGGTGAACGCGTATCCGCCGTGGTCCTGCGGCGAGGCGTCCGTTCCACTTCCGAACAGGACGAGATCGTTGCCCGCCTCGCTGATCCCGAACGCGAACACCTCGCCGCCCGCCGCGCCCTCCTGCACGAAACGGAGGTCGTCGATGCCGCGGTCGGCCAGCACCTTGGCGACGCCGGTCCACACCAGGTGCATGTTCACGGCCAGCGCGGTCGCGGGAGCGGCTTCCGCGAGCCGCTGCTGGAGAGCGGATGCCTCGGCCAGCCCGAGCCCGGCACCGCCGAGCTCCGCCGGGACGAGGATTGCGAGGTAGCCGGCATCCCGCAGCTCGTCGAGGTCGGCCTGCGGGAACGTGTTGTCGCGATCGTGCTGCGGCGCCCGCCCGCGGATGCGCTCGAGCAGGTCGTCGGGCAGATGCGCGGCGGGATCGAAGTCGGTCACCCGGACATTCTCCCGCGTTGCGGCACGGCGCGGACGGTGCGTGCCACGATGATCGCAGCGACGAGCAAGGAGCCGAGATGCCCCGTTTCAGTCAGACCCTGATCCCGCCCGCTCAGCGCCAGACGGTCCAGGCGCTCACCGACGCCCTCGACCTCGGCTACGGCGACAAGCAGTCCAAGCGCACCGGCTTCCTGATCATGCTGACCCTCGCGGCGCTGATCGCCATCGCCGGCGTGCTGACCGACTCGACGGCCACCGTCATCGGCGCCATGATCATCGCGCCGCTCGGCACCCCCATCCTCGGGATCGGGCTCGGCATCGTGACCGGTCACCTGAGCCTCGTCATCCGCTCGATCCTGTGGGTGCTGGCGGGCCTCGTCATCGTCGTCGCGCTCGGGCTCGTCTTCGCGCTGTTCGTCGCGACACCGCAGAGCCTCGCGACCAACTCGCAGGTGCTCGGACGGACGTCGCCGAGCCTCATGGACCTCGTCGCCGCGCTCGCGACCGGTTTCGCCGGCGGCTTCGCGATGTGCCGCAAGGACCTCAGCGCAGTCCTGCCCGGTGTCGCGATCTCGATCTCGCTCGTGCCGCCTCTGGGCGTGGTCGGCGTGTGCGCCGGCCAAGGCCTGTGGTCGGATGCACTCGGCGCGCTCGTGCTGTTCCTGTCGAACGTGCTCGCTCTCGTGATCGCCGGCACCATCGTGTTCACGATGGGCGGGTACGCGCGGGAGCCCGGATCGTCGACGACCGCGAACCGCCGACGGGCGTACATCGTCGTGACCGTGCTCGCGGTGCTCATCGCCGTCCCGCTGGCGGCGAACTCGATCGCGGCGGTCGCGCTCGCACGCTGGTCGGCGACCATCCAGGAGCTGACGACCGAGTGGCTCGCCGGCGAGCCCGGTGCGCGCGTCTACGACGTCACGTGGAGCGGAGCCAAGGGGATCGTCGACGTGACCACCGACGACGGTCAGGTGCCTCCGGTGGACGACCTGCAGGAGTCGCTGTCGACGGCGATCCCGTCGTGGGTGGGAGTCGTGGTCGACGTCGGACAGGGGCACGAGATCGTCGTGCAATGAGGGCGGTGCGGCGCCGTCAGCCCTCCAGGGCCTCGAGGAACCGCGCGATCGTGGCCTCGGGCTTGTCGCGATGAGGCGAATGGCCCGCGCCCTCGACGACCGACATCGTGATGCGGGGGTTGGCCGCGACCACCGACTCGGCGGGCTTGCCGCGGAAGATGCTGTACACCTCGGGGTCGGATGCGATCACGTGGGTCGGCACGGCGAGGGCGGTCGCGGCATCCGTCACATCCCACTCGGCGTTCTGCGCGCTCGTCTGCTCGACAGCCCAGCGGCTCGCCTGCTGCGCGGAGAGCGATTTGAGCTCGACGTCCTGCTCGTGCCAGTGCGGGTGACCGTCGCGCACCGCGCGGACCGAGGGGTCGGCGAAGGACTCCTCCTGGCTCGCGCGCACGATCTCGCGATCCCGCTCGGTCAGCGCGATCGCCGGGTCGATGAGGATCAGCCGTCGCGTCCAGGCCGGATCGGCGGATGCCGCGACCGTGGCCGCGGCGCCGCCGAGCGAGTGGCCGACGACGAGGTCCCACGGGGCGTCCGGTCCGGGCCGGGTCTCGGAGAGGTCGGCGGCGTACGCGGCGAGGGTGTAGTCGAGGGCGCGCGGCGCGGTGCCGTGGCCGCGCAGGTCGACCGCGTCGGCGCACCAGCCGGCGTCGGCGAGGGCGACGCCGTACCGCCACATCAGCGGACCGTTGGATCCGAGGCCGTGGACGAGCAGTGCGCGGCGCTCGGCGCCGGGGGCGCCCCACGACAGGCGGGGGAGCGTGACGGGTGCGGGCATGCTCTCAGCCTAGGAGCGTTCGGATCGGGACGTTGCCCGGCGCAAAGCGGCCCGGGACGAGGCATCCCGCGAGAGGATGTCTGCATGATCTCGACCGAGCTCGCCGTCGCGCTGCGCGACGCCGGCCTGGTGTGGCGTCCGCGCTCGGGCGACCGGTTCCAGCTCGACGAGCCCGAGTTCGAGGCCGACGTCTTCACGGTGAGCGAGATGACGATCGAGCCGCGCGAGTACCCGACGGGCCGCATCCTCGCCTTCAACGGCACGACCGAGTGGGCCCTCGACTCGGTGGCGCTCGAGGACGCGCTGTGGCTGCCGCACGAGAGCCAGCTGCGCGAGTTGCTCGGGGCGGCGTTCCGCGCCCTGCGGCGACGGCCCGACACCTACGAAGTCGAGATCGTCACGATCGGCGAACGGCTGGTGTTCGACCATCCCGAGCCGGCGGACGCCTACGCGCTGGCTCTCCTGGCGCTGCTCGACCGACTGAGCTGACGCCCGTCAGACGCCGATCGTGAGCGCCGCCCGGTACCCGGCCGCGACGGAGCCCGACATGGTCGCCATCTGGTGGATGCCGCCGTCGTCGCCGAACACCATGTCGCCCTGCAGCGACACCCGCGCCGCGTTCTGCACGCTCCTCTCGTACCCGGTCGTCGCGTAGACGGCGGCGTTGGCCTCATCGGGCAGCGCGATCTGGGACGTCTTGACGATCGGGCCCGACGCCACGGCGGTGTCGACGTCGTCGTAGACCTCGAAGTGGATGTGCGGCCACCGTCCGGAGTAGCAGGCCGGATAGATCGACGTGAAGGTCACGGTGCCCTGTTCGTCGGTCGCCTGCACGCCGCGGAGGTAGTTCTCGCTCTCGACGCCCTCGCTGTAGAGCGAGTAGCCGCCGTCGCGGTCGCAGTGCCATAGGTAGACGCCGCGCCCCGCGAGCGCCGCCCCGGTGGCAGCATCCCGCACCGTGAGGGCGATCGTGAGGGGCACCCCCTGCGCGACCGTCGTCGACGAGCCGAAGCTCGCGCGGATGTCGCTGCGGACGATCCCGGAGTCGTCGAGCACGTTGACGCCGTTCGAGCCGTCGCCCGGGTACGGTCCGCCGGTCTCGCCCGGCACTTCCGTCAGAGGGGCGGATGCCTCGTCCGTGGGGTTCGCCGTTGCGGACGCGGTCGGATCGTCCGCCGTCGAAGCGGTGGCCGAGGCATCCGCTTCCGTCTTCGCCCCGCAGGCGGCGAGCAGGCTCGTGAGGGCGACGCCTCCGAAGATCCCGAGCGCGCGGCGGCGGTCGATCAGCGTCCGGATGTCGTAGACGAGGCCGCGGTGGTCCTCGTCGATGACGTGGCCGCGCTCGTCGGTCCAGCGGGTGTCGTCGTCTCTCATGCTCCTACGACACACCCGACGGCTATGCGCCGGCTATGGACGGCGTGTGATGCTCAGGTGATCGTCGAGACCGGCTCGGTGTCGGGGATCGGCGAGGCGTCGCGGCCGCGCAGGTCGGGGAAGCCGCGCACGAAGGCCACGGCGACGAGCAGACCGGCGACCGCGAACCCGGCCGCGGCGATGTAGGCGCCGGTGGGGCCGATGTCGTCGATGAGGAAGCCGGCGATCGCCGAGCCGGCGGCGGCGCCGATGAGCTGCCCCGTCCCGACCCAGCCGAACGCCTCGGCCGTGTCGCTGAACTTCACGCTCGCGGAGGTCATCGCGAAGAGGACGGCCAGCGCCGGGGCGATGCCGATGCCCGCCAGCACGAGCGTGCCGCCGAGCCAGAACACGTTGAGCGAGACGATCGTGAGGCTGAGGCCGACCGTCACGATCGCCAGCCGTCGCGCCATCGCCCACGGGCCGATCGGGATGTGGCCGAACGCGAGGCCGCCGGCGAGGCTGCCCACCGAGAAGAGCGCGAGCACGAGGCCCGCCTCGAGCCCGCCGTGGTCGAACGTGGCCACGACGCCCGCCTCCACCGCCGAGCACGCGCCGATGAGCAGGAAGCCGACGACGGTCGCGAGCAGGACCGGCGTCTTGGTGAGCACCTTGCCGATGCTCCGGCGGCTGCGCGGGATGCGCACGCGGCCGACCTCGGGGGAGAGGATGAACCACGACCCGCCGCCGATGAGGATCACCACGATGAGCAGGAGCGCCTGCACCGTCCCGACCTGGGTGGCCACGAGGGTGATCACGACGGGCGCGATGATCCAGATGATCTCCTGGAGCGACGCATCGAGCGAGAACAGCGGGGTGAGCTGCTTCGACGTCACGAGCTTCGGGTAGATCGTGCGGGCGGCGGACTGGATCGGCGGCGTCGACAGGCCGCTGACGAGGCCCAGCGCCATGTAGCCCGGAAGCGGGAGCGACAGCAGTGCGATCGCGGTGACGGAGAGCGCGCAGACGATCATCGTGGCGGTGATCACCGGACGCATGCCCCAGCGCCCCATCCAGCGGCTGGTCACCGGTCCGGCGATGGCCTGGCCGATCGACGCGGCGGCGAGGACGAGCCCCGCGGCTCCGTAGGAGCCGGTCACGTACTCGATGTGGAGCAGGATCGCCAGACTGGTCATCCCGTTGGGGAATCGCGCGGTCAGCTGCGCGGCGATGATGCGCGCGACGCCCGGAGTGCGAAGAAGATCCCGGTAGCCCGCCACCCGTCCACGTTAGCCTCCGAGCACGACACGCCGCGACACGCCGCGACACGCCCAAACCGCTCTCCACAGGCGAATCCGATGTCCGGACCCCGCTCTAGCGTGTCGCCTGTGGACAGTCGCGGATGCGGCATCCGATTCTCCCGTGATTCAGGCGTTTTCCAGGTTCGCAATCGGGTGTCCGCCTGTGGATGAAACGGTGGACAACCTGTGTTGTATATGGGGAGAGCGGTGGAAAATCACACTGATGTAACTACTAGCCCTTGTGGTGCTATCGAATGTCGGTACCCATATGTAGTATTGGTCTCCCGGCGGGGGGCCTGCCGGAAAGACAGCGGATTTGAGGGGAAGAGACACGATCAACATGGCGATCACCGTCTACACGAAGCCCGCGTGCGTGCAGTGCACCGCGACCTACCGAGCACTCGACTCGAAGGGTATCGAGTACGAGATCCACGACCTCTCGGAGGACCCTTCGGCCCTCGAGCAGGTGAAGGCGCTGGGGTACCTCCAGGCGCCCGTCGTCATCACCGATGAGGACCACTGGTCGGGCTTCCGTCCCGACAAGATCGACGAGCTCGCCTCGCGGCTCGCGTGACGCCATGGCAACCGCGATCGCACAGCGAGACGCGGTTGCCGGGCGCCGGACCGCGACACCGCTCCTCGTCTACTTCTCGAGCGTCTCGGGCAACACCGCACGCTTCATCGAGACGCTCGGGGTCAGGGCGGTGCGGATCCCTCTCCACACGACGGATCCGGCCCTCGTGGTCGACGAACCCTTCATCCTCGTCACCCCGACCTATGGCGGAGGCCAAGGCCGGGGTGAGGAGAAGGGGGCCGTTCCCAAACAGGTGATCCGGTTCCTCAACGACGAGCGCAACCGGCGCCTGATCCGCGGGGTCATCTCCGCGGGCAACACCAACTTCGGCGAGCACTTCTGCATCGCCGGCGACATCATCAGCCGCAAGTGTCATGTGCCGCACTTGTACCGGCTCGAAGTATTCGGCACGCCCGAAGACGTAGAACGCGTGAGCGAGGGATTGGAACGATGGCAGACGCTGCAGTGACAGAGAAGGACTTCAAGACCGAGGTGCGGTTCGAGGGCATGGATTACCACGCCCTCAACGCGATGCTGAACCTCTACGACGCCGACGGAAAGATCCAGTTCGACGCCGACAAGCGCGCCGCGCGGGAGTACTTCCTCCAGCACGTGAACCAGAACACGGTGTTCTTCCACTCGCTGAAGGAGCGCCTCGACTACCTGGTCGAGAAGGAGTACTACGAGCCCGCGGTGCTCGACAAGTACTCGTTCTCCTTCATCCAGCAGCTCAACGACTTCGCCTACGGCAAGAAGTTCCGCTTCGAGACGTTCCTCGGGGCGTTCAAGTACTACACGAGCTACACGCTCAAGACCTTCGACGGCAAGCGCTACCTCGAGCGGTTCGAGGACCGCGTCGTCATGACGGCCCTCGCGCTCGCGGACGGCGACGAGAAGCTCGCCACGAGCCTCGTCGACGAGATCCTCTCGGGCCGCTTCCAGCCCGCGACGCCCACGTTCCTCAACGCCGGCAAGGCCCAGCGCGGCGAGCTCGTCTCGTGCTTCCTGCTGCGCATCGAAGACAACATGGAGTCGATCTCGCGCGGCATCAACTCCTCGCTCCAGCTGTCCAAGCGCGGCGGCGGCGTGGCGCTGCTGCTCTCCAACATCCGCGAGTCGGGCGCGCCGATCAAGCAGATCGAGAACCAGTCGTCGGGCATCATTCCCGTCATGAAGCTGCTCGAAGACAGCTTCAGTTACGCCAACCAGCTCGGCGCGCGCCAGGGCGCGGGTGCGGTGTACCTCAACGCGCACCACCCCGACATCATGAAGTTCCTCGACACGAAGCGCGAGAACGCCGACGAGAAGATCCGCATCAAGACGCTGTCGCTCGGCGTCGTCGTGCCCGACATCACGTTCGAGCTCGCCAAGAACGGCGAGGACATGTACCTGTTCTCCCCGTACGACGTCGAGAAGGTCTACGGTCAGCCGTTCGGCGACATCTCGGTCTCCGAGAAGTACCGCGAGATGGTCGACGACCCGCGCATCAAGAAGACGAAGATCAACGCGCGCGAGTTCTTCCAGACCCTCGCCGAGATCCAGTTCGAGTCGGGCTACCCGTACATCATGTTCGAGGACACGGTGAACAAGGCCAACCCGATCAAGGGCCGGATCAACATGTCGAACCTGTGCTCCGAGATCCTCCAGGTCAACACGCCGACCACGTACAACGAAGACCTGTCGTACGCCGAGATCGGCAAGGACATCTCGTGCAACCTGGGCTCGCTCAACATCGCCCTCGCGATGGACGGCGGTGACCTCGCGAAGACGGTCGACACCAGCATCCGCGCCCTCACGGCCGTCAGCCAGCAGAGCCACATCACCTCGGTCCGCTCGATCGAGGACGGCAACGACCGCTCGCACGCGATCGGCCTCGGGCAGATGAACCTGCACGGCTACCTCGCCCGTGAGCACGTCTACTACGGCTCCGAAGAGGGCGTCGACTTCACGAACATCTACTTCTACACGGTGCTGTTCCACGCGCTGCGCGCGTCGAACCGGATCGCGATCGAGCGCGGCGAGACCTTCGACGGGTTCGAGGACTCGACCTACGCATCCGGCGCGTTCTTCGACAAGTACATCGACCAGGAGTGGGTGCCCGCGACCGCGAAGGTGCAGGAGATGTTCGCCGGCCACCACATCCCCACGCAGGACGACTGGCGCGAGCTGAAGGCCTCCATCCAGCAGCACGGCATCTACAACCAGAACCTGCAGGCGGTGCCGCCGACCGGCTCGATCTCGTACATCAACAACTCGACGTCGTCGATCCACCCGATCGCGGCGAAGATCGAGATCCGCAAGGAAGGCAAGCTCGGCCGCGTCTACTACCCGGCGGCGTTCATGACGAACGAGAACCTGGACTACTACCAGGACGCCTACGAGATCGGCTACGAGAAGGTCATCGACACGTACGCGGCGGCCACGCAGCACGTGGACCAGGGCCTTTCGCTGACGCTGTTCTTCAAGGACACCGCCACCACGCGCGACATCAACAAGGCGCAGATCTACGCGTGGCGCAAGGGCATCAAGACGATCTACTACATCCGCCTGCGTCAGATGGCGCTGGAGGGCACCGACATGAGCGAGTGCGTCTCCTGCACGCTGTGACGGTCTGATCAGGGATTCGAGAGAAGAAGGACGATGAGCGAGAAGCTCCAGCTCCTGGACCACGTCCAGGCCATCAACTGGAACCGCATCCAGGACGACAAGGACCTCGAGGTGTGGAACCGCCTCGTGAACAACTTCTGGCTGCCCGAGAAGGTGCCGCTGTCGAACGACATCCAGTCGTGGAACACGCTCACGCCCGAGGAGCAGACCCTCACGATGCGGGTCTTCACGGGCCTGACGCTGCTCGACACGATCCAGGGCACCGTCGGCGCCGTGTCGCTGATCCCGGATGCGCTCACACCGCACGAAGAGGCCGTCTACACGAACATCGCGTTCATGGAGTCGGTGCACGCCAAGAGCTACTCGTCGATCTTCTCGACCCTGTGCTCGACGAAGGAGATCGACGAGGCGTTCCGCTGGTCCGTCGAGAACCCGAACCTTCAGAAGAAGGCTCAGATCGTCATGG
This sequence comes from Microbacterium sp. HJ5, assembly GCF_054824025.1. NCBI lineage: Bacteria > Bacillati > Actinomycetota > Actinomycetes > Micrococcales > Microbacteriaceae > Microbacterium > Microbacterium sp. HJ5. The sequence goes on along the minus strand of NZ_JSYE01000041.1, from coordinate 755 downwards.
AGTACTACCGGGGCGACGAGCCGCTCAAGCGCAAGGTCGCCTCGACCCTGCTCGAGAGCTTCCTCTTCTATTCGGGCTTCTACCTGCCGATGCACTGGTCGAGCCGCGCCAAGCTCACCAACACGGCCGACCTCATCCGCCTGATCATCCGCGACGAGGCCGTGCACGGGTACTACATCGGCTACAAGTTTCAGCGGGGGCTCGAGAAAGTCGACGAGGCGACGCGCAACGACATCAAGGACTACACGTTCTCGCTGCTCTACGAGCTCTACGACAACGAGGTGCAGTACACGCAGGACCTCTACGACGGCGTCGGCCTCAGCGAGGACGTCAAGAAGTTCCTGCACTACAACGCCAACAAGGCCCTCATGAACCTGGGCTACGAGGCGATGTTCCCCTCGACGGTCACCGATGTGAACCCGGCGATCCTGTCGGCCCTTTCGCCGAACGCCGATGAGAACCACGACTTCTTCTCAGGGTCGGGCTCGTCGTACGTCATCGGCAAGGCCGAGGCCACCGAAGACGAGGACTGGGACTTCTAGAGTCCTGGACGTGGGTGCTCCGAAGAACGCCCGCTAGC
>NZ_JSYE01000041.1:0-165 GCF_054824025.1 Microbacterium sp. HJ5 | reverse complement strand
ACGCGGTTCCGTCCCACCACAGGTGCCACATCGCCGAGTCGCCGCCGGCCGCGAACACGTCCAGCCGGTTCGGACCCCACGAGGCGACCGTCGGCGCCGACGTGATGTACCCGCCCAGCCGCTCCCAGCCGCGCCACGCGGTTCCGTCCCACCACAGGTGCCACA
>NZ_JSYE01000040.1:0-32537 GCF_054824025.1 Microbacterium sp. HJ5 | reverse complement strand
CAGGAAGTGGGACATCCAACGTCGACAGGCACCAGCGAGCGGCACCGCAGCCGGGTCAGTCCAGCATCGGCACCTGCAGCCCGCGCTCGCGCGCGACCTCCTTGGCCCGGTCGTACCCCGCATCGACGTGGCGCATGACTCCGGTGCCGGGGTCGTTGGTGAGCACGCGCGCGAGCTTCTCGGCGGCGAGCGCGGTGCCGTCGGCGACGGTGACCTGGCCGGCGTGGATCGAACGGCCGATGCCGACGCCGCCGCCGTGGTGGATCGACACCCACGCGGCGCCTGACGCCGTGTTGAGCATCGCGTTGAGCAGCGGCCAGTCGGCGATCGCGTCCGAGCCGTCGGCCATCGCCTCGGTCTCGCGATAGGGCGAGGCGACCGAGCCCGAGTCGAGGTGGTCGCGCCCGATGACGATCGGCCCGGAGAGCTCGCCCGACGCCACCATCTCGTTGAACTTCAGGCCCGCGAGGTGGCGCTCCTGATACCCGAGCCAGCAGATGCGGGCGGGCAGGCCCTCGAAGTGCACGGCGTCGCCGGCCTTCTCGAGCCAGCGCACCAGGCCGGCGTTCTCGGGGAAGAGCTCCATGACGGCGCGGTCGGTCTTGCGGATGTCCTCGGGGTCGCCCGAGAGCGCGACCCACCGGAACGGTCCGCGGCCCTCCGCGAACTGCGGACGGATGTACGCCGGCACGAAGCCGGGGAACGCGAAGGCGCGCTCGAACCCGCCGAGCTGCGCCTCGGCGCGGATCGAGTTGCCGTAGTCGAAGACCTCGGCGCCGGCATCCTGGAATCCGACCATCGCCGCGACGTGCTTCGCCATGCTGCCGCGCGCGCGGGCGGTGAACCCTTCGGGATCGCGGGATGCCTCGGCCTTCCAGTCCTCGAAGGCGATGCCGACCGGCAGGTAGGCCAGCGGGTCGTGGGCGCTCGTCTGGTCGGTGACGATGTCGACCGCGAGCTCGCCCGCCTTGTGGCGGAGCAGCAGGTCGCCGAAGACCTCCGCGGCGTTGCCGACCACGCCGACGCTGAGCGCCTCGCCGGCCTCCTTGGCTGCGACGACGCGTGCGATGGCCGCGTCGAGGTCGGTCGTGTACTCGTCGAGGTAGCCGTGCTCGACGCGGCGCGCGAGGCGCGACTCGTCGACGTCGACGATCAGCACCGTCCCGCCGTTGAGGGTGACGGCCAGCGGCTGCGCGCCGCCCATGCCGCCGGCGCCGCCGGTGAGGGTCAGGGTGCCCGACAGGTCGTCGCGCCCGAGCGAGCGCGCTACGGCGGCGAACGTCTCGTACGTGCCCTGCAGGATCCCCTGCGTGCCGATGTAGATCCACGATCCGGCGGTCATCTGCCCGTACATCGTGAGGCCGAGCTCTTCCAGCTTGCGGAACTCGGGCCATGTCGCCCAGTCGCCGACGAGGTTCGAATTGGCGATGAGCACGCGGGGTGCCCACTCGTGCGTGCGGAACACGCCCACCGGCTTGCCGGACTGCACGAGCAGCGTCTCATCGGGCTCGAGCTCGTCGAGGGTGCGCACGATGGCGTCGAACGCCTCCCAGCTGCGCGCCGCCTTGCCCGTGCCGCCGTAGACGACGAGGTCTTCGGGGTGCTCGGCGACCTCGGGGTCGAGGTTGTTCATGAGCATGCGCTTCGCGGCCTCGGCGCCCCAGCTCTTGGCGGTGCGCTCGGCGCCGCGAGCGGCGCGGATTGTGCGGGCGGCGGTGTCGGTCGTGGTCATCGTGACTCCTCGGGGGTGTGCGAGTAGGCGGCCGCCGCGACGGCGCCGGAGGCGACGAGCGCGGTCACGGCCTCCATCTCGGGCGACAGGAAACGGTCGGGGCCGGGGCCGGCGACGCCGGCGCCGCGCACGAGGTCGCGCACCGCGCCGGTCGCGGCTCCCGGCTCGAGCGGTGCGCGCAGGTCGAGCGCGCGTGCTCCGGTGAGCACCTCGATCGCGAGCACCCGGGCGAGCCCGTCGATGCCGCGGCGCAGCTTGCGGGCCGCCGCCCATCCCATCGACACGTGGTCCTCCTGCATCGCGGAGGACGGGATCGAGTCGACGGATGCCGGAACCGCGAGCCGCTTGAGCTCCGAGACGATCCCCGCTGCGGCGTACTGCGCGATCATGAGCCCCGAGTCGACGCCGACCTCGTCGGCGAGGAACGGCGGCAGGCCGTGGCTGCGGGCGGGGTCGAGCGCGCGGTCGGTGCGGCGCTCCGAGATCGAGGCGACGTCGGCGACGGCGATCGCGAGGAAGTCCAGCACGTACGCGACCGGCGCGCCGTGGAAGTTGCCGTTCGACTCGACGCGGCCGTCGTCGGTGATGACGGGGTTGTCGACGGCCGCCGCGAGCTCGCGCGAGGCGATCAGCCGGGCGTGCTCGACGGTGTCGCGCGCTGCGCCGTGCACCTGAGGCGAGCACCGCAGCGAATAGGCGTCCTGCACGCGCGTGCACACGGCGGGGTCCTTATGAGACGCGACGATGGGCGATCCCGCGAGCACCGTGCGCAGGTTCGCGGCCGAGACCGCCTGTCCCACCTGGGGCCGCAGCGCCTGAAGGTCGGCGGCGAAGACGGCATCGGTGCCGAGCTGCGATTCGACCGACATCGCCGCCGCGACGTCCGCCGTGTCGAGGAGCATCGACAGGTCGTGGAGTGCGAGCAGCAGCATCCCGAGCATGCCGTCGGTGCCGTTGATGAGGGCGAGTCCCTCTTTCTCGCGCAGTTCGAGAGGGGTGACGGATGCCGCGGCCAGCGCGTCGGCCGCGTCGAGCTCGTCGCCCGAGGCGTCGCGCACGCGTCCTTCGCCCATCGCGGCGAGCGCGACGTGCGACAGGGGGGCGAGGTCGCCGGAGCAGCCGAGCGAGCCGTACTCGCGCACGAGGGGCGTGATGCGGGCGTTGAGCATGGCGGCGTAGGTCTCGACCACGACGGGGCGGACGCCGGTGTGGCCCGTGGCGAGCGTCTGGAGGCGGAGCAGCTGCAGCGCGCGGACGACCTCGCGCTCGACCTCGGGGCCGGTGCCCGCGGCGTGCGAGCGGATGAGGCTGGCCTGCAGCTGCATGCGGCGCTCGGGGGCGATGAAGGTGGTCGCGAGCGCGCCGAAGCCGGTCGAGATGCCGTAGTGCGGGTCGGGGTCGTCGGCGAGGCCCTCGACGAGAGCGCGGGTCGCGGCGACGCGGGCGAGCGCCTCGGGAGCGATCTCGACCGTGGCGCCGTGGCGCGCGACGGCGACGACGTCCTCGGGACGCAGGGGTGCCGCGCCGACGGTGACGACGCCCGAACGGAGGTCGGAGACGGTGGTCATGCGTCGATTCCACACCGCCGGGGTGGCGCGCGACAGGCCGCGGTGGGATCCTGTGTCTGTCATGCCAGACAGCGAAGCGCAGCGCGCGCAGCCCGCGGGCCACCCGCCTCCCCGGCCGCAGGCGCCCCGACCCCAGGTGCCCGCGGCCGATCAGACGCTGCGGATCCTGTCGTTCCTCGCGCGTCAGCGCGGTCCCGTCGCGGCGAGCACGATCGCGACCTCGCTCTCGATCCCCCGGTCGAGCGTCTACCACCTCCTCGCCGCGCTCGAGGTGCACGGCTTCGTGATCCACCTGCCGGCCGAGCGGCGCTGGGGTCTCGGCACCGCCGCGTTCGAGCTGGCGGGCGGGTACTCGCGTCAGCAGCCGCTCGCGCGCCTCGGCCGGCCGCTCGTCGCGGCTCTCGCCGACCGCGCCGGAGAGAGCGCGCACCTCGCCGTCATGACGGGTCGCGACGTGCTCTACATCGTCGAGGAGCGCGCGCCCCGCCGCCCGGCGCTCGTCACCGATGTCGGCGTGCGCCTTCCCGCGCATCTGACCGCGACGGGCCGCGCGATGCTCGCGGCTCTCCCCCGCGAGCAGGTGCGGGCACTGTATCCGGATGCCTCGGCCTTCGCCGATCGCACGGGGCGTGGTCCGTCGCGCCCGGCCGAGCTGCGCGACGTGCTGCGCGAGGTGCGGGCGCGCGGGTGGGCCGTCGAGGACGGCGAGGTCACACTCGGCCTGCGTTCGGTCGGCGTCGCCGTGCGCGACCACGCGGGGTGGCCCGCCGCCGCGATCGCCCTCACGTGGCCGGTCGACGCCGAGCGCGACGAGGCGGCCTTGGGCAGGCTCATCGCCGAGGCGGCCGCCGAACTGGAACGCCGGATCGGCCGCGGCTGAACGCCGGCGAGGTCACCGCACGACGAGCCGCGGCTCGACGAGCACGTGCGCCTCGCCCGCGGCGGCCGGGCGGGGATCGACCGCGTTCCCGGAGGGCCCCATGAGCAGATCGAGCGCGCCCGCGGCGACCTGCTCGGGAAGCTGCTCGACACTGCTCAGGCCGATGGCCTCGGCCGCGGGCGTGTTGTCGAAGCCGACGACGGGCAGCGTCGGCCGGCCCGCCGCCGCGGCGGCGAGATGTGCGCCGATCGCGAGCGAGTCGCTGGCGCACACGATGCCGTCGACGTCGGGATCGCGCGCGAGCAGCTCGGCGGCGACGGTGCGCGCACCTCCGACGCTCTCCTCGCACGAGAGTCGCTCGCCCGCCATCCCGGCTGCGGTCATGGCCTCGCGCCAGCCGCGCTCGCGGTCGTCACCCGTTCCCGAGCCGACGGGCCAGCCGAGGAACGCCGCGCGGGGGCCTGCGACGGCGAGGACGTGCTCGGTGGCGGCGCGCGTGCCGGCGGCGCCGTCGACGTCGACCCACAAGTGCGCGGGATCCGAGACGTCGTCGTCGCCCCACGGGCGACCGAATGCCACGAAGGGCACCGCACGCTCGGCGAGCCAGCGCGTGCGCGGATCGCCGTGGAACGTGCCGGTGATCACGACGGCGTCGATCTCACCGCCGTCGGTCAACTCGCCCATGCGCGCGATCTCCTCGGCGGGGCTGCGTGCCGCGTAGAGCTGGATGCGCATCCCCCGGTCGCCCGCGCGCTCGGTCAGTGCGTGCACGAATCGGTCGAGCACCACGCCCGAGATGCCGCCGGCGTAGGGGTCGAGATGGATGCCGATGGTCGAGCTCCGCCGGGTGCGCAGGCGCCGCGCCGCCATGTGCGGGCGGTATCCGAGCTCCGCGATCGCACGCTCCACCCGCTCTCGCGTGGATTCCTTCACGATCGCCGGGCTGTTGAGCACGTTCGAGACCGTCTGACGCGAGACACCGGCCGCCGCGGCGACGTCCTCGACGGTGGGCAGCCTCGCCATGTGCAGCCTCCTCGCCGGTCCGATCGCGGTATCGCACGTCATCCTATGGGGCTGTCGAGGCCCTTGACAGGACGCCGCCCTGTTTCCTACCGTGAGTCTCGCACGAAACTTTGATCGTTCAAATTGCCTCGCCATCGCGACGGTCATCGGGGTCGAGAGTGACCCGTCACAGCTCATCGAAGGAGAAGAGACTCATGACACGGCACATCACGCGCACCTGGCTCGGGGCGGGAGCCCTGCTCCTGACCGGCACGCTCGCGCTCACCGCGTGCGGCTCCGGCTTCGACGACGACGGCGGCGGCGGCGCCACGGGCGATGGCGAGGCGAGCGAGCTCACGTCGTCCGACGACGCGCTCAGCATCCTCATCGGCTCGTCCGGCGACGCCGAGACGCAGGCCGTCGAGGAGGCGGTCGCCGCATGGTCGGAGGAGTCCGGCGTCGAGGCATCCGTTCAGGTCGCGAACGACCTGCCCCAGCAGCTCTCTCAGGGCTTCGCAGCCGGCTCCCCGCCGGACCTGTTCTACCTCGCGACCGAGGCGCTCGCGGGCTACGCGGGCAACGGCTCGCTCGTCGCCTACGGCGATCTGCTCGAGAACAAGGACGACTTCTACCCGTCGCTGGTGCAGAACTTCACGGTCGACGACCAGTTCTACTGCGCGCCGAAGGACTTCTCGACGCTGCAGCTGATCATCAACAAGGGACTGTGGGATGCCGCGGGCCTGACCGACGACGACATTCCGACGACCTGGGACGAGCTCGCCGATGTGGCGGCGACGCTCACCAGCGACGGCGTGACGGGGCTCGCGTTCGGAGCCGAGTACCAGCGGCTCGGCGCCTTCATGGCGCAGGCGGGCGGGCAGCTCGTGAGCGACGACGGCACCGAGGCCGTCGCGAACAGCCCGGAGAACGTCGAGGCGCTCACCTACGTTCAGGAGCAGATGGACGCCGGCTCGTTCGCGTACGCGACGATCGACCTCGGCGCCGGCTGGGGCGGCGAGGCCTTCGGCCAGGAGAAGTCCGCGATGACCATCGAGGGCAACTGGATCACCGGGGCCATGACGAACGACTTCCCCGACGTCGAGTACGTCGTGGCGGAGCTCCCCGAGGGCCCGGCGGGCAAGGGCACCATGCAGTTCACGAACTGCTGGGGCATGGCCGCCGACAGCCCCAACCAGCAGGCCGCACTCGAGCTGGTGCAGTACCTGACCAGCGCAGAGCAGCAGCTCGCCTTCTCGGAGGCGTTCGGTCCGATGCCGTCGGTGCAGTCCGCAGCAGAGCAGTGGACAGCCGACAACCCCGACATGGCGGCGTTCCTCGCCGGTGCCGACTACGCGAAGGGCGTTCCGACGAACGACGGCATCGCGGCGGTCATCACCGACTTCAACGCCTCGCTCGAGGGGCTGAAGGCCGGCGACCCGCAGGAGATCCTCGACACGGTCCAGTCCAACGTCGAAGCGGTCGTGGGCTGACCGCATGACCGCGTCAGCGACAGCGCCCTCCCGCCGCCGGAGCCCCCGCAACGGGCTCCGGCGGGGGGAGGCGCTGGCCGGGTGGGTGTTCACGGGTCCCGTGCTCCTCATCCTGGGCGTCTTCCTCCTGATCCCCGTGCTGATGGCACTGTGGGTCAGCTTCTCCGACTGGTCCGGTCGCGGCAGCCCGTTCTCGGAACGCGTCAGCTTCGTCGGCCTCGACAACTACGCCGCCATCACCGTCGACGGCGGCCTTCCGACCCGCGACTTCGGCATCGCCCTGCGCAACAACGCCTGGTACGTGCTGCTCGTCGTACCGCTCCAGACCGCGCTGGCGCTGTTCCTCGCAGTGCTGGTCAATCGCGCGATCCTCCGCGGCCGCGGCTTCTTCCGCACCGCGTTCTACTTCCCGTCGGTGACGAGCACCGTCGCCATCACCGTGCTGTGGCTGTTCCTGTTCTCCGCGTCCGGTGTCGTCAACGAGGTCCTGTCGTGGATCGGCATCAACGGACCCAACTGGTTCAACGACCCGAGCGGCATCATCCACAACGGACTCGCGACGATCGGCGTCACCGAGGGTCCGCAGTGGCTGACCGAGAACGACTTCCTGGGTCTGTCGTGGTGGCAGTGGATGGCCGGTCCGTCGGTGGCGATGACCGCGCTGATCTTCATGGCGGTCTTCACGACGAGCGGCACCTTCATGCTCCTGTTCGTCGCCGCCCTCCAGAACATCGGGGGCGAGATCCATGAGGCGGCGATGATGGACGGCGCCAACGGGTGGCAGCGCTTCTGGCGCGTCACACTCCCCCAGCTCCGGCCCACGCTCTTCACCGTGATCACCCTCGGCCTCATCGGCTGCTGGCAGGTGTACGACCAGATCTACACCGGCACGCAGGGCGCGCCGGGCAAGACGACGGTCACCCCCGCCTACCTGTCGTACACCGCCGCCTTCCTCGATCAGGACTGGGGCATCGGCGCGGCGATCGCGTTCATCCTGTTCGCGATCATCGTGGCGTTCACGGCGTTCCAGCGCTGGGTGCTGCGCGAGCGGCCGGTGTCGAAGCGCCGGGCGCGCCAGTACCAGCTGCCGCCGCGGCCCTCCACGGCGTCGCCCGCGGTCGCGGCATCCGCCCGCGTCCCCACCGTCCCCGAGCCGACAGAGACGAAGGAGGACGGGCGATGACCGGCACGACGCTGTCCGAATCGCTGGTGCTCAACCAGGAGAAGCCGCAGTTCGAGAAGCCCGCCCGTCAGAGGCTGCTGTCGCGGCGCATCGTGTGGCAGATCCTGCTGTACGCGCTGCTGGTGATCCTCGCCCTCATCTACATCTATCCGTTCCTCGTGCAGGTCGCGACGTCGTTCAAGACCGAGGCGGAGGCGACGGCGGATCCGGTCTCGCTGATCCCGGAGACCTTCACCTTCGCGGCGTACGAGCGGCTGTTCGGCACGAGCGACTACCCGGTGTGGTTCGCCAACTCGGCGATCGTGACGATCTGCGTGACGCTCGGCCGCGTGTTCTTCGTCTCCCTCGCGGGCTACGCGCTCGCACGCCTGGAGTTCCGCGGTCGCGGGCTGGTGTTCGCCGCGGTCGTGGCGGTCATGGCGGTGCCGGCGGTCGTGCTGCTGATCCCGAAGTTCCTCGTGATCAACCAGCTCGGCATGTACGACTCGTACGCGGGCATGATCGTCCCACTGCTCGTCGACGCCGCGGGAGTGTTCATCATGAAGAACTTCTTCGAGTCGATCCCGGTCTCGGTCGAGGAGCAGGCCCGCATAGACGGGGCCGGCGCGTTCCGCATCTTCTGGTCCGTCGTGCTGCCGATGGCGCGGCCGGCGCTCATCACGATCGTGATCCTGTCGTTTCAGGGATCGTGGAACGAGCTGAGCCACTTCATCGTCTCGACGCAGTCGCCCGAGCTCACGACGCTCACGAAGGGCGTCGCCTCACTCGCGTCGAACCAGCTCGGCCAGGGCCAGCAGTATCCGATCAAGCTCGCCGCCGCGGCGATCATGACCATCCCCGTCGCGGTGATGTTCTTCATCTTCCAGCGGCACATCATGAATACGGCCGAGGGGGCGGTCAAGGGATGACCACGACCGAGGATCCACGGCCCCTCCAGCCCCTTCTCGACGACGCGGTCATCGTGCTGCGCGCGCCGACCCAGGTCTGGTCGGATCGCGCCGGCGCGATCGGGGTGCGGCCGATCCACGGCGTCTACCACGGCGACGTGCGCCACGTCCGTGCGCTCGCGGCCGAGTGCTCCGACTCGCCCGTGGAGTGGATCTCGACCTCGCCGCACGGTCCGTCGCGCGTCGTGTTCGGTGGGCTGCTGCGCGGCATCGACGATGCGACGCCCGACCCGAAGGTGCGCCTGCTGCGCGATCGCCGCGTGTCCGACGGCGTGCTCACCGAGACCTGGACCCTCGCCTCGCGTCTCACCACGCCGATCGAGACGACGCTGGCCCTGACGATCGAGCCCGAGTTCGCTTCCCTGCACGACGTGAAGGCGGGGGTCGCCGTCGCTGAGCACGTCGAGATCGAAGTGACGGATGCCGCGGCCTCCCTCCGCGCGGGCGACAGGTCGTTCACCCTGACCGCCCCCGGGGCAACGGTAGCCGTCGCCGGCGGCGGACTGACCGCGCACTGGGCGGTGCGCGTCGCGCCGGGGGCGAGCACCACGGTGAGCTTCTCGCTCGAGCTGCGCGATGCGTCGCTCGTCGTTCACGGCGCCGTCGATCGCTGGACCGGCACGTCGGCGCGGCCGGGCGCGACCGCCCACCCGCGCCTCGACCGCTGGCTCGACGTCGCGCTGGGCGACCTCGACGCGCTGCGCCTCACGCTCGCCGACGACCACGGCGACAGCGGCGGCGGCACGGCGGACGCGTTCTTCGCGGCGGGAGCGCCGTGGTTCTTCACACTCTTCGGCCGCGACTCGCTGTGGGCGGCGCGGCTCTCCCTGCCGCTCGACGCGGGGATCGCGGCATCCACTCTCCGTGTTCTGGCGAGCATGCAGGGCACACAGGACGACCCGCAGACCGCGCAGGAGCCGGGAAAGATCCTCCACGAGCTGCGTTCGGGTGCCCTCGAGATCCCGGGCGAGGACGTCGTGCTGCCGCCGCTCTATTACGGGAGCGTCGACTCGACGCCCCTGTGGGTGTGCACGCTCGCCGACGCGTGGCGGGCCGGCATGCCGACATCCGAGGTGAACGCGCTGATGCCTGCGCTGCGCGGCGCGCTGCGGTGGATCCTCGAGTTCGGAGACAGCGACGGCGACGGCTTCCTCGACTACATCGACCGCTCGGGGCGCGGGCTGGCGAACCAGGGATGGAAGGACTCGGGCGACTCGATCCAGTGGCGGGACGGCCGTCTCGCCGAGGGTCCGATCGCGCTGTGCGAGGTGCAGGGATACGCGTACGAGGCCGTGCTCGCCGGCGCCGACCTGCTCTCGGAGTTCGGCGACGCCGACGAGGGCGCACTCTCCCCCGCTGAGCTGCGCGCGTGGGGCGCCGCACTGCGCAGTCGTTTTCGCGAGGCGTACTGGGTGGAGACTCCGGAGGGCCGCTATCCGGCGATCGCCCTCGACCGGCACAAGCGTCCGGTCGACTCGCTGACGAGCAACATCGGGCACCTCCTGGGGACCGGACTCCTCGACCCCGAGGAGGAGCGCGCCGTCGCCGGGCTGCTGCTGGGCGACTCGATGTCGTCGGGATTCGGCATCCGCACGATGTCGACCGGGGCTTCGGGGTACTGGCCGCTGTCGTATCACGGGGGCAGCGTGTGGGTGCACGACACGGCGATCATCGCGCGCGGGCTCCACGTCGCCGGGCTCGAGGATGCCGCGCGGCTGGTCGCGGACGACCTGCTCTCGGCCGCCGAGGGGTTCGGCTATCGCGTGCCCGAACTGCACGCCGGCGATCCGGCGACCGAGAGCTCGGTGCCGACGCCGTATCCGGCGGCGTGCCGCCCCCAGGCGTGGTCGGCCGCCGCGGCCGTCGTGTGCCTCGAGATCCTGGGCGCGGACTGAGGCTCACGCAGCGGGGAAGGCGGGGTTCGCTCAGTCGACCTTCCAGATCGTGCCACCCGTCACCCGGACGAGCTCGTCGAACGTCAGGGGGAAGACGGTGTGCGGGGTGCCGCCGGCGGCCCAGATCTCGTCGAAGCCGGCGAGGTCCTCGTCGACGATCGTGACGAGCGGGGCGGGATGCCCCGTGGGGGCGACTCCGCCGATCGCCTGGCCGGTGGCGTCCCGCACCTGCTCGGGGGTCGCGCGCTGGATCTTCCCGCGTCCGAGACGGCTGGCGAGCGCGGCCGTGTCGACGCGGTGACCGCCGCTCGTCATCACCAGGAGCGGCTCACCGTCGGACCAGAACACGAGGCTGTTGGCGATGGCTCCGACCTCGATGCCGAGGGCGGCAGCCGCGAGCGCGGCGGTGGACGCGGCATCCGGCAGCACGACGATGTCGCCCGGGATGCCTGCGGCGCGCAGGGAGTCGTGGACGAGACGGCTGCGGGCGGGGAGGTCGTTCGGTGCGGTCACCCGCTCAGCCTACGAGGGGTCGATGCCGTGGCGCACCGCGCGCAGAGAGGTCAGGGCGCGGTGCCGCGCGCGAGCATCTCGGCGTGCGGCATGAGCAGCCACCCGTCGTCGACGACCGCCCACTCCTGCCACGCGTGGGAGATGCGCTGCAGCTGGGCGTCATCCGCCCCGATCGCCTTGGCCGCGGTGGCGAACGACGACTGGAGGGCGCGGTCGGCCCACGCGCCGCCCCACCACGCCCGGTCGGCGGGCGATTCGAACAGCCACAGCGTCGCCGTCGAGCGGACGTCGGCGAGGCCGGCCTCCAGCGCCCACGACTTCAGGCGGCGACCGGCGGCGGGCTCGCCCGAGACGCTGCGGTGGGTCGCGAGGTAGAGCTCGTGCCACTCCGCGAGGCCCGGCAGGAGCGGGAACCAGATCGTGCCCTCGTAGTCGACGTCGCGCACCGCGACGAGTCCGTCGGCGCCGGCGACGCGGCCGAACTCGCGCAGGGCGTCGACGGGACGGCCGAGGTGCTGGAGCACCTGGTGGGCATGGACGACGTCGAACTCGCCGTCGTCGTACTCGAGCGCGTAGGCGTCGGCGACCTCGAAGGCGAGGTTGTCGGCCGGATGGTCGGCGTTCGCCTCGGCCACGACCTCGGCCGAGGCATCCACTCCCACGACTCGCCCTGGTGCGATGAGACGCGCGAGATCCGCGGTGATCGTGCCCGGCCCGCTGCCGACGTCGAGCACCGACAGGCCGGGGCGCAGGTGCGGCAGCAGGTAGGCGGCGGAGTTCTCGGCCGTGCGCCAGCGGTGCGCCCGCAGCACGCTCTCGTGGTGACCGTGGGTGTACGCGTCGGGCATGGACCAGACGGTACTCCGTTGCGCACACTGACGCAGGATTGTGACGGCGGCTTGCACGGACGTCGCAATCTGCGTGACGTTCGGCACGGCGGTTGAACACTTCGCGCGATGATGTTCCAATGGAGGTGGATGCCGCAACGCCGCGGCGTCCGCAGCGCACTGCCCACAAGGCCCGCCGAAGGAAGAACGCGATGACGCACACCCTGCCCCTGCCCGACTTCACGCACGAGCGCGTGGAGGTGATCACCGGACGCCGGAGCGGACTGTTCATCACCGTCGCACTGCATTCGTCCGTGCTCGGCTCCGCCCTCGGCGGCGCGCGCCTGTGGACCTACCCCCACTGGAGCGACGCCCTCGGCGACGCGCTCCGCCTCTCCGCGGCCATGACGCTGAAGAACGCGGCCGCGGGCCTCGACGCCGGCGGCGGCAAGTCGGTCATCGCCCTTCCTGAGGGCACCGTTCTCGACGCCGAGCGCCGCCGCGCCGCCTTCCTCGACCTCGGCGACGCCGTCGAGTCGCTCAGCGGTCTCTACCGCACGGCCGAGGACGTGGGGTCGACGACCGAGGACATGCTCGTCGTCAGCGAGCGCACCGAGCACGTGGTCGGCCTGCCCGACGCCGTCGGCGGTTCGGGCGAGCCCGCCGGGCCGACGAGCCTCGGCGTGTACGAGTCGCTGCGGGCGACGCTCGAACGCGTGACCGGCTCGGCCGACATCGCCGGCCGTCGGATCACGATCTCTGGCCTCGGGCAGGTCGGAAGCCGCCTCGCGGTACGGCTCGCCGCCGAGGGTGCCACGCTGACCGTGACCGACGTGAACCCCGCCAAGCGCGACCTCGCGCGTGAGCTCGGCGCCGACTGGAGCGTTCCGGGCGAGGAGCACCTCGTGCCGTCCGACGTGTTCGTGCCGGCGGGCATCGGCGGGCTGCTCACCGACGACGTCATCGACGCGCTCGACGCGAAGGCCGTCTGCGGTCCGGCGAACAACCCTCTCGCGGCGCGCGCCGGCGCCGACCGGCTCGCCGGACGCGGCATCCTCTACGCCCCCGACTTCGTCGTGAACGCCGGCGGCGTGATCTACCTCGACCTCGAGGCGAAGAAGATCGGGACGCGCACCGAGGTCATGGACCGCGTCGCCCAGATCGGCGACACCGTGCGGCGCATCTTCGACGAGGCCGAGTCGCGCGGTGTGACGCCGCTCGAGGCGGCCGAGGGTCTCGCCGCCGAGCGCCTCGCCGCGGGCGAGCGCGGGCACGCCCTCGCCGTCTGAACGCGATGACGGATGCCTCGGGGCGGCGTTCGCCGCGGCCCGGGGCATTCTCCGTCGGCGTGCGGCCGCGCGCTTGACCGCTGCGGGCTCGCGGCGGGTCTAGGTTGGCGCCATGGACGGGGTGTGGCTCGCCGCGCTGAGCGGCCTGATCGGCGGCGGAACGCTGCTGGTCGGCGCGGCGGTGGCGTGGTTCGTGGACATCCCGCAGCGGGTCGTGGCCGGCATCATGGCGCTGGGCGCCGGCGTGCTGATCTCGACGCTGGCGTTCGAGCTCGTCGAGGAGGCCGCGGCCGACGGCGGACTCGTCCCGACGACGGTGGGCTTCCTGGCCGGCGCGATCATCTACATCGTCGCGGACTGGCTGGTCTCGCGGCCGAAGCAGCCGGGTTCGGGCACTCCGGCCAACATCGTGGCGCGCCGGCAGAGCGCCAAGCTCGCAGGCGGCACCGGGGCGGCGATCGCGATCGGCGCGCTGATCGACGGCATCCCGGAATCGATCGTGATGGGCCTGTCGGTGCTGCAGGGCGGGCTGAGCATCCCGATCGTGGCGGCGGTGGCGATCAGCAACTTCCCCGAGGGGCTCGGCTCGACCGCGGCGCTCAAGGCGAGCGGATCGAGCGGCCGCAGGATCGCGCTGCTCTGGGGAGGCATCGCGGCGGTGACCGTCGTGGCCGCCGTCCTCGGGTACGTCGCGTTCCAGGCGGCGCCCGCGGGGCTGATCGCGCTCATCACGACGATCGCGGCCGGCGGGCTGCTCGCAATGGTGTGCAACACGATGATCCCCGAGGCGTTCGATGAGCAGCGCGCGCTGACCGGCCTCTACGCGACGGTCGGCTTCCTGGCGGCGTTCCTCCTTCACGAGCTCGCCGGTTGAGCGGGCTCGGCGGCGCGACCGCGGCACTTCCCTGCGACCGCTGCGCCGATCGGCAGCGCAGTCGCAGGAATCGACAGCACTCGCCCCCCGCCGCGAGCTCAGTCCTCGCCCGCCGCGAGCTCAGCCCTTGCCGACCGGGGCGACCAGCTCGGTGACCCACTCCGACTGCGGCCGATCGTCGGGCGCATGCACGTAGACCTCGCGCGTCGGTCCGACGATGCGGTACCCGTCGTCGGCGACTCGCTCCATGAGCGCCATCCAGGAGCGCCCGATCGAGGGCATGTCGCCGCGGTGGGTCAGGACGGCCGCGGTCTCGACAGCCGGAAGCTCGACGACGTCGTAGCCGTCGGCCGCCTCGGCCGGCGCATCCGCCGTGAACGACACGTGCACGGCGAGCTCCTCCGAGTCGGGCACGGCTTCGTACCAGAACACGCCGGGCTCCTGCGGCTCGCGGCCCGCGGCCTCGATCGCGCCGATGAGCCGCCCCAGCAGCGGGTCGATGACGGGCGAGACGTTCTCGGGTCCCATCCCCGGCGCGCGGCCCTCGACGGCGTAGACGGTGACGGGCTCGAGCGAGCGGTATTCGACGTCGGACATGGTGTCGGTTCCTTCCAGACGGTGGAGTCGTTCGGCGATCCGGGCGAGCCGGTCGCGGTCGGCGGCGACGGATGCCTCGAGCTCGGCCTGCCGGCGCACAAGGGCGTCGTGCAGGGCCGCGTTCTGATCCTCCGCCGCCAGCACGCCGCCGATCTCGTCCAGCCCGCAGCCGAGGTCGCGCAGCTCGACGAGACGCATGAGCGCCCCGAGCTGGGCGTCGGCGTAGTGCCGGTAGCCCGTGCGCTCGTCGACCCGGGCGGGGCGCAGCACGCCGATCTCGTCGTAGTGCCGCAGCATCCGCACGCTCACCCGCCCGAGGGCGGCGAACTCTCCGATGGTGTACATGGTGGAGACCACGCTCGACCCTGACACAGCGTGAGAGTCAAGCGGAAGACCCGGACGCCGATCAAGCGGGTCCGGCGAACCGCGCCGGGGCCGGGCAGCCTCAGGCGGACGCGGTCCAGTCGCGCTCGTCGGCGACCTCGCCCGCCGGCGTCTCGACCGACAGGCCGTGCAGCGTCTCGAGCGCCGCGTTGACCTCGTCGATGCGTCCCTCGACGGCGAGCTCGCGGATGCGCACGGACGGGCGGTGCAGCAGCACGCCCGCGAGGTGGCGCAGGGCGGCCTCGGTCTCATCTCCGGCGCCCCGGGCACGAGCGCGGGCGATCTCGTCCTCGACGATCGACAGCACGTCGCTGCGCAGCGCGGTGATCGCCGGAGCCGCCGCGCGGTCGGCCGTGAACTCGGCCGCGGCGTCGCCGACGATGACGCGGGCGTCGGCGTGGGCGCTGAACTCCTCGAGCGGCGCGTGCAGACGGATGGTCTCGAGGTCGAGCAGCTCGACGCCCTCGACGCGTCCGACGGCGGGGTCGACGTTACGGGGCAGGCCGAGGTCGATGACGAGCACGCGGTGACCGGGAGTGAAGGCGTCGGCGTGCACGACCGCGTCGGCGGTGCACGTGATGACGACGTCGGCCTGGGCCGCGGCATCCGTGAAGTCGGAGACGGGCGGCAGCGCGTGCTTGGCCGCGAACGCGGCGGCACGGCCCGAGGGCGAGAAGACCTGGATGTCGACGGCTCCGCGCGCGCGCACGGCCTCTACCGTGCGTGAGGCGTAGCGGCCGGTGCCGACGACGACGACGCGCGACGCGGCCCAGTCGGCGACGCGGCTCGAGGCGAGCTCGAGGGCGAAGCGCACGAGCGAGCGGTGCGTGCCGCGCAGGCTCGTGCGGTTGCGGATGCCGCGGCTCGTGTGGGTGGCCTTCTGGAAGAGGCGCTCGAGCTCGCCGCTCGTGGTGCCCTCTTCCCGCGCGGCGTCGAGCGCGCGGCGCACCTGGCCCGAGATCTCGTCCTCGCCGACGACGACGGACTCGAGGCCGCTGGTCACGGCGAAGAGGTGGGCGGCGGCATCGGCTCCGGAATGCACGGTCACCGAGGTGCGCAGGCTTTCGACGGGGATGTCGGATGCCTCGGCCATCGCCTCGACGACGGATTCGACCGCGACCGCCTCGCCGCCCGTGAGCGGCTCGTCGATGTCGAGATAGGCCTCGAAGCGGTTGCAGGTCGCGAGCACGACGGCTCCGGCGACGAACAGCTCCTCGTCGACGAGGGTGCGGGTGGCTGCGGGTGCTCCGAGGGAGAGTCGCTCCAAGACGTCGAGACTCGCGTTCCGATGGTTCGCGGTGAGACAGAGGAGCACCTGTCCATGTTAAGGCACGCCCGGAGAACCGGACGAAGCGGGCGCATAGGGTGTAATGCGTGCCGCTGGATGCCTCTCACCCGACTCTTGCCGACGGATACGTCGCTCCCCCGCTGATCCGCGCCTACCGCGGCGAGCGCCCCGAGACGACGCCCGTGTGGTTCATGCGGCAGGCCGGCCGGTCGCTCCCCGAATACCGAGAACTGCGCGTCGGCACCGACATGCTCGACGCGTGCCTGAACCCCGAGCTCGCGAGCGAGATCACCCTGCAGCCGGTGCGTCGTCACGGCGTGGACGCGGGCATCTTCTTCAGCGACATCGTGATCCCGGTGAAGCTGGCGGGGGTCGACGTGCGGATCGTCCCGGGCCGCGGTCCGGTGCTGGCCGAGCCGGTGCGCACCGCCGCCGACGTCGCCGCGCTGCCGCCCCTGGACCCAGCCGCGCTGACACCGATCCGCGAGGCCGTCGCGCTCACCGTCGCGGGGCTCGGCGCTACGCCGCTCATCGGCTTCGCCGGGGCGCCGTACACGCTCGCGTCGTACCTCGTCGAGGGCGGCCCGTCGAAGGAGCAGCTGCGCACGCGCGCGCTCATGCACTCCGATCCTCAGACGTGGGCGGCGCTCCTTTCGTGGTGCGCCGACGTGACCGGGATGTTCCTCGAGGCCCAGCTCGAGGCCGGCGCCTCGGCCGGTCAGCTCTTCGACTCGTGGGCGGGCTCGCTCAGCCTCGCCGACTACACCGAGCACGTCCGCCCGCACTCGCGCCACGCACTCGAGCGCGCGAAGGCGCTCGGCGTGCCGCTCGTGCACTTCGGCGTCGGCACCGGTGAGCTCCTCGCCGCGATGCACGGCGTCGGCGTCGACGTCATGGGCGTCGACTGGCGCCTGCCGCTGGACGAGGCATCACGCCGCGTCGGAGCCGACGTGCCGCTGCAGGGCAACATCGATCCCGCGCTGCTCGCCGCCCCGTGGCCGGTGCTCGAGGCGCACATCGTCGACGTGCTCGAGCGCGGCCGCGCGGCGAAGGCGCACATCGTGAACCTCGGGCACGGAGTGCCGCCCGAGACCGACCCGACGGTGCTCACGCGCGTCGTGGAGTTCGTCCACTCCCGTGGCTGACTTCTCCGTCGTCGGCGGCGGCGTCGCGGGGCTCGTGGTGGCCCGGCGGCTGACCCTCGCCGGTGCGGACGTCGTCGTGCTCGAGGCATCCGATCGCCTCGGCGGGACGGTCGCGCGGCATGAGGTCGCGGGCATCGGACTGGATGCCGGAGCCGAGAGCTTTGCGGTGCGCGGCGGCGTCGTGGCGTCCTTGCTGGCAGAGCTCGGACTCGCCGGCGACATCGTCGAGCCGCGGCCCGGGCCCGCCTGGCTGCAGCCCGCCGAAGGGCCGGCGGTGCCGCTGCCCGCGACGGCGCTGCTCGGAATCCCCGCCGACCCGCTGGCGGAGGACGTCGTGCGGGTCGTCGGGGCGGATGCCGCTCGGCGGGCCGCCGAACTCGACGCCCGGCCGCTCGGCTCGGAGGCTCCCGCCTCGCTCGGCGCGCTGGTGCGCGAGCGGTACGGCGACGCGGTGCTCGATCGGCTCGTGGCGCCGGTGGTGCACGGCGTGCACTCGACCCACCCCGACGCCGTGCCCGTCGCACGCGCGCACCCGGGCCTGCCCGCCGCGCTCGCAGAGGCGGGGTCGCTCGGCGCCGCCGTCGCGCGGCTGCGGGCCGACGCTCCGCCCGGATCGGCGGTCGCGGGCCTTCGGG
This sequence comes from Microbacterium sp. HJ5, assembly GCF_054824025.1. NCBI lineage: Bacteria > Bacillati > Actinomycetota > Actinomycetes > Micrococcales > Microbacteriaceae > Microbacterium > Microbacterium sp. HJ5. Next base: position 14,288 of record NZ_JSYE01000040.1, on the reverse strand, counting down.
GCGGGATCAACCGCCTCGTCCCCGCCCTCGCCGCCGACCTCGAGCGCGCCGGGGGCCGCGTGCGCTTCGGCTCGCACGTCGACACCTTGGAAGGCCTCGACGGCACCGTCGTGATCGCGACGCCGTGGCCCGCGGCGGGCGGGCGGCGGATCGACCTGGTCACCCTCGTGGTGGAGCAGGACGAGTTGGATGCCGCGCCCCGAGGCAGCGGGCTGCTCGTCGCCGCCGGAGCACCCGTCGCCGCCCGCGCGCTCACGCACGCGACGGCGAAGTGGGAGTGGCTGCGCGAGGCGGCCGGCGGCCGGCACGTGCTGCGCCTGTCGTACGACGAGCCACCGGTCGATCCGGTCGCCGCTGCGCGTGCCGACGCCGAAGTCCTGCTGGGGGTCCGGCTGCCCGTGGTGGCCGGGTCGGGCGTCGTCACCTGGACGAGGCCTGCCGCGGCCGAGGCATCCGATCTCCTCGTCGTGGGCGAGACGGTCGCCGGCTCCGGCCTCGCCGGCATCGTCGCCCACGCCGAGCGCACCGCGGCGGCGCTTCTCGCGCGCTGACCCGACACGCGCGGATGGAAGAATGGACGCATGAGCGAAACCTCGGCTGCCCCCACGTCCGAGAACGAGGCGCTCGGCTACACGCTGTGGGCCGTGTTCCGCCGTGACCCCCAGCGCCCGTCCCCCGCCGGAGACCTGACGGCCGCGGTCGCCGAGGTCGAGGCATACGGTGTCACCGTCCGCGGGTTCTACGACGTCTCGGGCCTCCGCGCCGACGCCGACCTCATGATCTGGCTGCACGCGACCGACATCGCTCCCGAGAAGCTGCAGGCCGCGCTGCGCACGCTGCGCCGGGCCGAGCCGCTCGCCTCGCTCGAGCCGGTGTGGAACGCGATGGGCGTTCACCGCGACGCCGAGTTCACGGCCAACCACCTGCCGGCCTTCATGCGCGGCAAGGACCCCGAGGCCTGGCTCACCGTCTACCCGTTCGTCAGGTCGTACGACTGGTACATCCTGCCCGAGGCCGACCGCCGTCAGATGCTCGCCGACCACGGCCGCAAGGGCGCCGAGTACCGTCAGGTGCTGGCCAACACGGTCGCGAGCTTCGCGCTGGGCGACTACGAGTGGATCCTGGCGCTCGAGGCTCCCGAGCTCGTCGACCTCGTCGACCTCATGCGGCACCTCCGCCAGACCGAGGCACGCCGCCACGTGCGCGAAGAGGTGCCGTTCTACACGGGCCGCCGCATCGGCCTCGACGAGATCGCCGAGGTGCTCGCGTGACCACCTTGCGCATCGGCACGCGCGGCAGCGCGCTCGCCCTCACCCAGACCGGCATGGTCGCCGACGACCTCGCCGATGCGACGGGCGTCACCACCGAGCTCGTCACGATCACGACCGACGGCGACCGCACGAACGAGCCGCTCTCGCGTGCCGGCGGCACGGGCCTCTTCACCGGCGCCCTGCGCGACGCTCTGCTCGACGACCGGTGCGACCTCGTCGTCCACTCGCTCAAGGACCTCCCGACCGCACCGCACGACCGGCTCGTGGTCGCGGCGATCCCGGCCCGCGAAGACCCGCGCGACGCCCTGTGCGCGCGCGACGGACTCACGCTCGAGCAGCTCCCCGAGGGTGCGCGCGTCGGAACCGGCTCGCCCCGCCGCATGGCCCAGTTGCGGGCGAAGCGTCCCGACCTCGAGGTCGTCGACATCCGCGGCAACGTCGACACGCGCCTCGCCCGCGTCGCCCCCGGCGACCTCGATGCCGTCGTGCTCGCCGCCGCGGGCCTGCGCCGCCTCGGCCGCGCCGACGTGGTGACCGAGTTCCTCGACGCCGACCGCTGGCCGACGGCCCCGGGCCAGGGAGCGCTCGCGGTCGAGGTGCGGCGCGGCGACGAGCACCTCGTGCGCAAGCTCGACCACCGCGAGACCCGCGCCGCCGTCGAGGCCGAGCGCGAGGTGCTCGCCCTCCTCGAGGCAGGCTGCTCAGCGCCGGTCGGTGCGCGCGCCGTCGTCGACGCCGGCCTGCTCCTGCTGTCTGCGAGCGTCTACAGCCTCGACGGCCAGACCGTCCTCACGTCGTCGCACGCGGCGACGTGGCCCGACGACGGCGACCCGTCGCGCGACGTCGCGGCGCGCGTCGCCCGCGAACTGCTCGACGCCGGCGCCGCCGGCCTGACGGGAGAACGCCCGTGACCTCCTCCTTCTCCGAGGGGGCCGGCCCCCTCGGCCACCCCCGCCTCTCCTTCCGGGCCCGCCGCCTGCGCGCCACGCCCGCGATGCGGCGCCTCGTCAGCGAGACGCGCCTGCACCCGGCCGACCTGATCCTCCCCGTCTTTGTGCGCGAGGGGGCGGGCGAGCCGGTGCCGATCTCGTCCATGCCGGGCGTCGTGCAGCACACGACCGAGAGCCTCAAGAATGCGGTGGCGGATGCCGCGACCGCCGGCATCGGCGGCATCATGCTGTTCGGCGTGCCCGAGCACAAGGATGCGACGGGCTCCGGTGCGACCGATCCCGACGGCATCCTGAACATCGCGACGCGCATCGCTGTCGCCGAGGCCGGCGACGCGCTCGTCGTGCAGACCGACCTGTGCCTCGACGAGTTCACCGACCACGGCCACTGCGGCGTGCTCGACTCCCGCGGCTACGTCGACAACGACGCGACCCTCGAGCGCTACCGCGACATGGGCGTCGCGCAGGCCGAGGCGGGCTCGCACCTGCTCGGCCTCAGCGGCATGATGGACGGCCAGGTCGCGGCTGTGCGCGACGCGCTCGACGGCGCCGGCTTCGGCAACACCCCGATCCTCGGCTACGCCGCCAAGTATGCGTCGGCGTTCTACGGTCCGTTCCGCGAAGCGGTGCAGTCGTCGCTCGATGGCGACCGCCGAACCTATCAGCTCGACCCCGGCAACCGCCGCGAGGGCGCACTCGAGATCGACCTCGACGTCGCCGAGGGCGCCGACATCGTGATGGTCAAGCCCGCGATGAGCTATCTCGACGTACTGGCCGATGCCGCGGCATCCAGCCCCGTCCCTGTCTGGGCGTACCAGGTCTCGGGCGAGTACGCGATGATCGAGGCCGCCGCGGCCCATGGCTGGATCGACCGCCGCCGGGCGATCGAGGAGTCGGTGGTCGGCATCCGCCGCGCCGGTGCCGACGCCGTGCTGACCTACTGGGCCGTGGAACTGGCGGGATGGATCCGATGAGCACCAACGCAGACGAGTTCGCCCGCGCCCGCGCGGCCATGCCCGGCGGGGTCAACTCGCCGGTGCGCGCCTTCGGCTCGGTCGGCACGACGCCGCGCTTCTTCGTGTCGGCCTCGGGCCCGCGCGTCACCGACGTCGAGGGTCGCGAGTACGTCGACCTCGTGGGCTCGTGGGGTCCGGCCATCTTGGGGCACGCGCACCCGGCCGTCGTGAAAGCGGTGACGGATGCCGCGGCCCACGGCCTCGGCTTCGGCGCATCCACTCCGGGCGAGACCGAGCTCGCCGAGCTCATCGAGGCCCGCGTGACCAGCGACGGCGCGCGCCCCGTCGAGCGCGTGCGCCTGGTGTCGACGGGCACCGAGGCGACGATGACGGCGATCCGCCTCGCACGCGGCGCGACCGGCCGCGACCTGATCGTGAAGTTCGCCGGTCACTACCACGGGCACTCCGACGGCCTGCTGGCCGAGGCCGGCTCCGGCGTCGCGACGCTCGCGATGCCCGGCTCGGCCGGTGTGCCGGCACCGATCGCGGCACAGACGCTCGTCGTGCCCTACAACGACCTCGATGCGCTGCACGAGGTGTTCGCACTGCGCGGCAGCGAGATCGCCGCGATCATCGTCGAGGCGGCGCCCGCGAACATGGGCATCGTCCCGCCGTCGCTCGGCTTCAACGCCGCGATCGCCGACCTCGCCCACGGCAATGGAGCCCTGCTCATCCTCGACGAGGTGCTCACGGGCTTCCGCGTGGGCCCGGCGGGCTGGTACGGCATCGACCCGGTGCCCTTCTCCCCCGACCTCATCACCTTCGGCAAGGTCGTCGGCGGCGGCCTGCCGCTCGCGGCCATCGGCGGATCCGCGGCGCTGATGGAGCTGCTCGCGCCCCTCGGCCCGGTGTACCAGGCCGGCACGCTGAGCGGCAATCCGCTCGCCGTCGCCGCCGGACGCGCGACCCTCGACCATCTCGATGCGTCGGCCTACGCTCGCATCGACGACGCCGCGGCGACGATCGCGGAGGCCGCGGCATCCGCTCTCTTGGAAGCCGGCGTCACCCACGTCGTGCAGCGCTCGGGCAACCTCTTCTCGATCCAGTTCGCGGAGGTCGCGCCGACCGACTACGCGTCGGTGAAGGCGCAGGAGGCGTTCCGGTATCCGCCGTTCTTCCGCGCGATGCTCGACCAGGGCGTCTCGCTGCCGCCGTCGGTGTTCGAGGCCTGGTTCGTCTCGGCCGCGCACGACGACGAGGCGGTGGCGCAGATCGTCGCCGCACTGCCCGCCGCCGCTCGGGCCGCGGCCGCCGCGACGCCCGGCTGACCGTCCGGGCCGCCGCCCCCCCTTGGTTCATTTGTGCGAATCGACGGTTCCGGATGCCTGTGAGCCGCCGATTCGCCCAGACGAAGCCCGCGCGAGCGGCGCTGACGGGCACCCGCGCCCGGAACGAAGAAAGACCCCCGACGAGCGGGGGTCTTTCCGTGCTTGTGGACCTGAGGGGAATCGAACCCCTGACCTCCTCGATGCGAACGAGGCGCGCTACCAACTGCGCTACAGGCCCGTGAACCTCAGTTAGGTTATCACGGCCCGAAGCGCGTCCCGGACCAGCATCCGCCCCCTCGAGTCGCCACTCCGGGCGGCCTGCAACCGCCACGAAGCCGCCTCGACCGGCAACTCGGCGCCGCCGCTCGGGGGAGGATGGAGGCATGTCCTCCCCCGCTCTCAACCGTGTCTTCGCCGTCCGCAATGTGCGCCTCGAGGTCGGCGGGCGGGACGGCTCCCCGCACGACATCGCCGTCGACGAGAGCGGCCTCATCGCCGCCGTCACCCCCGCCTCGAACGCGCCGATCGGTCACGACGAGGTCGACGGCCGGGGCCACCTCGCGCTGCCCGGCCTCGTCAACACGCACGCGCACGTCGACAAGTCGTGGATCGGCCACCCGTGGCAGTCGTACGGCGGCGAGGGCGGCACGGACGGCCGCATCCGGCACGAGCGCGCGCGGCGCGATGAGCTGGGCATCCCGGGCCTCGAGATCACCCGTCGGGTGCTCGGCGAGTTCGTCCGGTTCGGCACCACGGCGCTGCGCACGCACGTCGACGTCGACCTCGGGCTCGGCCTGCGAGGCATCGAGATCGTGCGCGAGGCGGTCGCCGAGTATGACGGCGCGATCACCGCCGAGATCGTCGCCTTCCCGCAGGACGGGGTGCTGCGGCGCCCGGGCGTCCTCGAACTGCTGCGCGCCGCCGCCGAGGCCGGCGCCGAGCACATCGGCGGCCTCGATCCGGCGAGCATCGATCGCGACCCCGTGGGTCAGCTCGACGGGATCTTCGCGATCGCTGCGGACACCGGCGCGGGCGTCGACATCCACCTGCACGACCCCGCCGAGCTCGGCGCGTTCCAGTTCGACCTCATCCTCGACCGCACCGAGGCTCTCCGCCTCGCGGGCCGCGTCAACATCGCGCACGGTTTCGCCCTCGCGCAGGTCGACGCAGTGCGCCGACGCGATCTCCTCGAGCGGATGTCGGCCCTCGACGTCACGATGACCACGGTGGCGCCGCTGCGCCTGCCGCAGCTCCCGCTCCGCGAGTTCGACGCGGCCGGAGTGCGGTTCGGCTTCGGCACCGACGGCATCCGCGATCTCTGGAGCCCGTACGGCACGGGAGACCTCCTCGGCATCGCGTGGCAGTACGCCCGCTCGTCGAGCGTCGTGCGCGACGATGACCTGCGCCGCGTCGTCGACCTCGCGACCGGCGCCGCCGGCCCGTTCGCCGGCGTCGGGGTCAACTCCCTCGCCGTCGGGGACCGTGCCGACCTCGTGCTCCTCGACGCCGAGAACGCCATGGACGCCCTCGTGCGCACTCCCCCGCGCGAGCTGGTCCTCGGCGCCGGCCGGGTCCTGCATTCGGCCTGACGGGGTCGTGTTCACCGAGTCGCCACTTCGGGCGACCCAGGGCAGCCACCAGCCCACCCCAACCGGCAACTCGACGACCAACCGGCGCCGAACCCGGGCTACGCCCCGGCAGCCCGCCGCGTCAACAGGTCGCGGACGTGCGCCTCGATCTCGGCGTCGTCGACGTACCCCATGCGCGCGAAGTCGGCCCGCGCCGTGCGAGCGACCTCGATCGACGGCGGACGTTGCGCCTCGGCCCGCTCGCGCATCGCGTCTTCGAGGGCGGCCTGCCGCAGCGCCTCGCGAGCCGCTTCTGCTTCGAGCACGACCGAGGCACGCGAACCGGCGGACGCCGTGAGCGGCCGCGGAAGCTCGCGCGGCGCCCATTCGCGCGACGCCTGCTCGAGCTCGACGTCCTGCACGTGCACCTCCGGCCGGGCGACCGGCGCGGCGACGACCACGCCCGCTCGCGAGGCGACCCTCGCCAGTCGCTGAAGAACGAGAGCGGATGCCGCGGCCACGGCCACGCCCGCCCACAGCCACGCCTGCGCGCCCGTCGTCAGCACCTCGAATACGCCCCACCCGGCGAGCGCGAGCCCGCCGATCAGGACGAGCGTCGAGGCCAGCCGGAACCGTCGGCGGGCCCGCGCGCGACGCACCGCGGGCGTGGATCGCGCGGCGGCCACCTCGGCGCGAGCGGCGGCCTGCGCGGCATCCAGCTCAGCGCGGGCCTGCGCCTGCGCGGCGGCCCGCTCCGCACGCGCCCGCTCCAGGTCGATGCGGGCGGCGGCCTCGGCGGTCTCGCGCTCGGTGCGGGCGCGCTCGAGGTGCACCTTGGCCTCTTCGAGCGCCGCGGACTCGCGGTGCGCGAGCGCCTGCCTGGCGAGTCGCTGCTGCGCGGCGGCCGTACGGGCGTTCAGCTCGAGCCGCACCTCCTCAGGTGTCTCGCTGGTCTCCGCGAGCACCCGCAGCGCCTGGTTCAGCCGCACTGCGTTGCGCTCGGCGGCGTCGAACTGGCGACGGCTGTGCCATGACGGCAGCAGATAGACGAGCCACAGGAGCACGACGACGAGCACGATCACCCCGCCACCCAGCACCTGGCCACCCACCATGTGCACAACGGTAAGTGACGCGGATGCCGCGGCCCGGCCATCCGGCGCGTGTCGCCCTATGCGTGCAGGCGATCGGCCGGCGGAACCGTGGCGGCAGCCTGCGGGGCACGTCCCGTGACCCAGCGCTGCAGCACGCCCTCGGGAACCTCGTCGCGCACGAGCGCGAAGGCGTAGTGGTCGCGCCAGTCCCCGTCGATGTGGATGTACCGCCGCCGCAGGCCCTCGTAGCGGAAGCCCAGCTTCTCGACGACCCGCAGGCTCGCACGATTCTCGGGTCGTATGCAGATCTCCATGCGGTGCAGCCGCAGCTCGGTGAAGCACACGTCGGTCGCCATCGCGACCGCGGTCGGGGTGATCCCCCGTCCGGCGAACCGCTTGCTCACCCAGTAGCCGATGGTCGCCGACGCCAGCGACCCGCGGGCGATGCCCCAGACGTTGAGCTGACCGGCGATGTTGCCGTCGTGCTCCATGACGAACGGCACGCCGGCCCCGTCGCGATACTGCTGCAGCAGCCGGCGCACGCCGAGGCGCATGTCGAACGACACCGGACCGTCGGGACTCGTGGCCTCCCACGGCCGCAGCCATTCGCGGTTGGACAGCAGCTCGCTCTGCAGCACGCGGGCGTCGCGCGGTCGCACGAGCCGGATCGACACCGGGCCGTGGCTGCGGGGAGCCGTCAGGTCCACGTGACCCCCTCGTACGGGCGGCGTCAGAGGTTCGCCGCGAACTCCTTGAACCAGGGTCGCAGGTCGGGTCCGAGATCGTCACGATCGGCTGCGAGCTGCACGATGGCCTTGATGTAGTCCACCCTATCGCCGGTGTCGTAGCGGCGACCCCCGAAGACGACGCCGTACACGCCGGGACCGTCGGCGTCGGCGGCCAGCTCCTGGAGCGCATCGGTGAGCTGGATCTCGCCGCCCTTGCCCGGCTCGGTGCGCTCGAGGATCTCGAACACGTTCGGGCTCAGCACGTACCGGCCGATGACGGCGAGGTTGGAGGGCGCATCCTCCTTCTTCGGCTTCTCGACGAGGCCGGTCACCTTGACGAGCCCGTCGGTGTCGGTCGCCTCGACGGCCGCGGCGCCGTACATGTGGATGTGGTCGGGGTTCACCTCCATCAGCGCGATGATGGTGGCGCCGGTGCGCTCGTGCTCGGCGATCATGCGGGTGAGCAGAGGATCGCGCTCGTCGATGAGATCGTCGCCGAGCATGACCGCGAACGATGCGTCGCCGACGTGCGCCTTTGCGCGGAGCACCGCGTGTCCGAGTCCCTTCGGCTCGCCCTGACGCACGAAGTGGATGTCGGCGAGGTCGCTCGACGCCACGACACGGCGCAGGCGGTCGTCGTCGCCCTTGTCCTTCAGCTTCTCCTCGAGCTCGGGCACCGAGTCGAAGTGGTTCGAGATCGCGTTCTTGTTGCGGCCGATGATCACCAGGATGTCGTCGATGCCCGCCTGCGCAGCCTCTTCGACCACGTACTGGATCGCGGGCTTGTCCACGACCGGCAGCATCTCTTTGGGCATCGCCTTGGTGGCCGGCAGGAAGCGGGTGCCGAGACCGGCAGCAGGGATGACGGCCTTGATGGGGGTACGGGGCATGCCTGCATTCTAGGGGGCGCATGTTTCGCCATGACGCCGCGTTGACACACCCGGCCGCAGCGCGATATCGGCACGACGCTGCCCCCGTGCGAACCCCGCCTAGAATCGAGGGCATGTCCGACGCGATCGCCGACGCGAAGCGCGCGCTCCGAGCCGAGCTGAGGGAGCGGCGTCAGCTGCTGACCCCGCAGGCCCGCGAGACCGCGGCCACCGGCATCCGCTCACAGCTCGACAGGCTCGTCGACGAACTCGGCGTCACCTCGATGTCGTGCTTCCTGTCGACGACGACCGAGCCGGGCACGCGGGAGTTCGTCGCCGGCGCGGTGGGGCGCGGCGTCCGTGTCCTTCTTCCCGTCACCCGCACCGACGGACTCCTCGACTGGTCGGTGGCGACCCCCGAGCTCGACATCACCGAGGGCATGTTCGGGCTCCCCGAGCCGGTCGGCGAGCTGCTCGGACCCATCGCCGTCAACGACGTCGACCTGCTTGTGATCCCCGCCGCCGCCGTCGATCGCCAGGGCATGCGCCTCGGCTGGGGCCGCGGCTACTACGACAAGACCATCGGCTCGATGCACCGCTGCCCGCCGGTCTATGCAGTCGTCTTCGACTCCGAGGTCGTCGACGAGGTCCCGAGCGACCTGCACGACCAGCCGGTGACGGGCGTCGTCACCCCCACGCAGACCATCCTCCTCGCGCCGGTCCGGCGCTGAACGCCCGAAGAGAGCCATGCCCACCTACGCCTATGCCTGCAAGCAGTGCGGTCACCGCTTCGACGCGGTGCAGTCCTTCGCCGACCCCGCGCTCACCGAGTGCCCCCAGTGCGGCGGCCCGCTCCGCAAGGAGTACGGCTCGATCGGCGTGACCTTCAACGGCTCCGGCTTCTACCGCACCGACTCGCGCGCGGGTGAGAAGAAGGGGACGGATGCCTCGCCCTCCGGCTCTTCGTCGTCATCGGGGTCGGGGTCGTCGGGGTCGGGCGGCTCGTCCGGTGGGTCCGGTGGCGGGTCCTCGGCCTCTTCGACATCATCGAAGTCCGAGTCGAAGTCCTCGCCCGCCTCGACCGGGTCCTGACCGGCGGACGCCGGAGACAAGTGAGGAGCATCACGTGATAAAAGGCTTCAAGGAGTTCATCCTCCGCGGGAACGTCATCGACCTGGCCGTCGCCGTGGTCATCGGCGCCGCGTTCACGCTCATCGTCACAGCGATCGTCAACGGGCTGATCAACCCGCTCATCGCGATGGTGTTCAACGCGAGCTCGCTCGACGCCGTCGGCTGGACGGTCACAAGCCTCGACGGCGAGACCGAGGTCTTCTTCGGATTCGGCATGATCCTCGGCGCGATCATCAACTTCGTCGCCGTCGCCGTCGTCGTCTACTTCGTGTTCGTCTACCCGATGAACATCTGGAAGGAGCGAGCCGCCGCCAAGGCCGGGATCGCCGAGGAAGAGGCATCCGATCTCCCGACCGAGCAGGAGCTGCTCGTCCAGATCCGCGACCTCCTCGCGACTCAGCCCAGGGCCTGACCGCCGAGTCAGTAGTGCGGGGGCACGTCCTGCCGCAGGCGGTCGTCGTTGGGGCCGGATGCCGCACCCGGCGAAGCAGCCGGGGGCGCGGCATCCGCTCCCCCGTCTCCCGGCACGGGCTCGGCCGAGGTTCCCGGCGCGGGCGTGAGCTTCACGCGGCGCGAGCCGGGGACCCGCTCGATGCGCTGACGGCTATTCGATGACATCGATCGGCTGCGTGTCGGTCTCGACGCGCGGCGCTTCGGGCGGCACGCCGAGCATCGCCGCAATGCGCTGGGCGACGCCGGCCGGGTCGCTGTACAGGTCGAACGAGTGCACGCGCACGTAGTGCCAGCCCAGTCGGCGCAGGATCTGCGGGCGCAGCCGCAGCGACTCGCGCAGGGACTCCCCGATCGTCTCGGGGTCGCTCTCGACCACGACCGCCTTGCCGTCGTACTGGGCAACGAGCGGCAGCAGACCCCGGTAGTGCACGTCCACCGAGAGCCCGAGCCGGCGCAGCTCGCGCGCGAGCGCGAGGGTCAGCGGATCGGCGAGGTCTTCGAGGCGGGCTTCGCGCGCCTTGGCGGCGATGCCTCCGAGGATCGACATGAGCGTGGCCGCGCCGTGCTCCAGGCGGCCGTCGTCGAAGGCCGAGGGGCGGATCGACGACACGATCACCATCGAGCGGCGCGCTCGCGTCATCCCGACCGTGAGCAGTCGCTCTCCGTCGGGCGTCGACAGGTCGCCGAAGTCGCTGAGCACGCGGCCGTGCTTGGTGAGGCCGAACCCGAGCGAGAAGATGACGCGGTCGCGGCTCTCGGCGACGGACTCCTCGAGGGTCAGCACGGCGAAGGGCTCCGCGGTGTCGCGGGCGACGAAGTCGGCGACGTCGGAGCGTCCGGCGAACGCGGCCTCGACGGCGGCGCGGATGCGCTCGGCGTGCTTGATGCTCGCCGTGACGACCATGAGCGACTCCGAGCCGCGGTTGACCGCATGCTCCACGACGAGCGTCACGACGCGGGCGACCTCGGCGTCGGGGCTCTCGACGGCGCCGGTCACCGGGTCGGGGGCGCCCGTGCCGCCTTCGACGTAGTCGACGCCGAGGCTGCCGCGTCCGAGGTACGAGCCGGCCCACGGCAGCGACACGAGCTCGCCTCCGTAGAAGGCGTCGTTGACGAGCTCGGCGAGGTCTTCGCCGCCGGCGCGGTAGCTGCGGGTGAGCGTCTCGACGGGCAGCAGGTCGGCGAGCCGCTCGAACACGCTCGTCGTGTCGAAGGGCTCGGCGGGCTCCTCTTCGACCGGGATCCCCGCCGCCACGCGGAACGGCGTCGGCTTCTGCGTCACCGGGTCGCCGAACACGACGATCTGCCGGCCGCGGCGCAGCGCGGGGGCAGCCTCGGCGAGGCACAGGGCAGCGGCATCCGCCACGATCACGACGTCGAACTCGGGCGTCGACGGAATCTCGGGCACGTCGTACGGCGACGCGAGCCACACCGGTGCGAGGGTGCGCGACAGCGCGGGGGCGGCCGCGACGAGGTCGCCCGGGGTCACGGCGCCGTTCTTGAGTGCGTGCTTGAGGGCTCCGGCCTCGTCTGCGCGGTCGACGATGCCGATGCGCCACTGCGTCGCCAGCTGCGACGCGAGGAGCGGGCCGGATGCCGCGGCATGCGCCTCGTCGACGAGACGGAAGTCGCGCTCGAGGCGGTCGACCACGGCCGTGTTGGCGCCGAGCACCGCGCGGTCGGTGCGCAGCAGCAGCTCGAGGGCGGACTGCCACCACGCGAACTCGAGCTCGTCGGCGACCTGCGCCTCGGGCACGTGCCGCACCGAGAGCTCGGTGAGCAGCGGGCCGAGGCCGAGCGCCTCGAGTTCGGTGCGCAGCGTCGCGCGCTCCTTGAGGTTGTCGAAGACGTCGGAGTCGGCGGCCAGGCCCGCGAGGGTGCGGACGAGGTGCTTGACCGGCAGGACCGAGAGGCGGTCGGCCCCCGTGCGACCGAGGACCGCGTCGAGCTCGCCCAGTTCGGCCTCGACCCGTGACAGCGCGACGTGCACGTCGGAGAGGCCGAGCGGGACCTCGGGTGTCACGCCGGAGTCGACGAACCGCTGCCACTCGGTGCGCTGCTGCTGGATGCGCACGAGCGCCTCGTACATGTCGGGAACGTGGACGCCCGGGCGCACGTACTCCTTCGACAGGCGACGCAGGCGGCGGCGGTTCGGTCCGCTCATGTTCGGCGCATCGCGGCGGGGCGCGTGCGCCTGGATCAGCTCGCCCAGCGGCCGCTCGAAGACGGTCAGGCTGAAGCGGTCGAGCGAGTCGCGGATGCCTTGGAGCAGTCGCAGGTACGCGCCGAGCTCGGAGACGGTGTGGAACGGGCGCATGCGCGTCTGCGCGATGAGCTCGTACCCGCGCTCGAGCAGGCTCGGCAGCTCGCTGCGCTGCAGCTTGCCGGCGAGCGCATGCGCGGCGCGAGCCTGCTCGGGCTTGGCGAACGAGACGCCGTACCAGGGCGAGTCGTCCGGCCCGAACCGGAACTCGCCGAGCCGGGCGGCGGCGGCGAGTTTGGCCGCGGCATCCGCTCGCCCGTGCGCGAGGCGCTCGAGCGTCGCTCCGCCGAAGCGGGCCGCGGTCGAGGGCGACGCGTCGTGAGCGGCGAGGGTCGCGAGCGCACGCAGGATGTCGAGCACCGAGACGCCGAGGGACGGATGCTGCGCCGTCACGGCACCGCGATAGTCGCGCAGCACGCCCCGCAGGCGCACCAGCGCGTCGTCGATGTCGGCGATCTTCGGCTGCTGAGCCTTCTCGTTGCGGCCGATCGCGCGGATGAGGTCGCGCTGCAGCGTGCGCGGCGAGACCGCGAGGCCGGGCAGCCCGATTCCGGCGAGGCGATGACGGATGCCGTCGAGCGTCGAGCTGCGGGCGCTGACGACGAGCACGCGCTTGCCGTCGCGCACGAGGGCGCCGACCGCATTGATGATCGTCTGGGTTCCGCCGGTGCCGGGGAGCGTGTGGACGGCGAGCGACTGTCCGGACGTGATGCGCGCGAGGACGCGCTCCTGCTCCGAGTCGGCGTCGAGGAGGAGCGTGTCGGCTGCCGGCGGGCGTTCGTCGGGGCTCGTCGGCTGCGGCGCCTCACGGCGGGCCGTGAGCGTCTCGCGATCGGCCGGGTGGCCGGCGAGCGCGTTCAGCACGGGGTGGTCGAGGTCGGAGGCGTCTCGCGCCATGCCGCCGCCGACGTCGGCGAAGCTCGACACCAGGAGGCGCGGCTTGACGGTGTACGACTCGATCCACGAGGTCAGCGCGCGCAGGTGGTCGATGACCGGCTGGGGCTTGAAGACTCCGCCTTCGTGCGCGAGTGCTGCGAGGCCTGCGCCGTCGAGCTCGATGCCGAAGTGCGTGCGCATGGCGCGCACGAGCTCGGGGTTGACGACGAACGACCCGTGCAGCTTGAGCTCGAAGTCGGCGAGGTGGCGGCGGATCGCGAGGGGGCGCAGCAGCACGGGCGCCGAGCATTCCATGCTGCCGATGCGCCAGGTGGCGAGGCCCACGGCGAGGTGGACCGGCTCGAGGCCGCGCGTCGTGCGCAGCTCGACGTTCTTCGCCGTGATGCGCTCGGCCGCGAGGCGGGCGTTGCGCAGTGCGACCTCGTCGCGGAACAGATTGGAGAGGAGCGTCGAGCGCCCGGTGATGAACTGGGGAAGGCTGCCGGGGTGGGCCTTGGTGATCTCGATCGACGAATCGGCGTCGTCGGTGAAGTGCAGGAGGGTCGAGCGGCCGCCGAGATCGGCCGACTGCAGTCGCAGTCGCTCCCGCTCGGGGTCGGCGATGTGCGCCACCACCACGTCGGGCTCGGCGAGGCCGAGATCGCCCGGCGTCACGACGCTCCCGGATACGGCGTCTTCTGCGCCGGCCACGACGCTGCCCTCTGCTCGCCACACACGAGCCACACTAAGCGCCGTGTCCGGATGGCTCTTGCAGCGAGGCCGAGTTTCGCGGTATTGGGACACGCC